>CAZLDP010000007.1:0-18880 GCA_964558145.1 uncultured Prolixibacteraceae bacterium
ATTATTCTGTATTTCTGTTCAATATAGGGCATAAACTCTTGAAAGAAAAAATCTTCATACCTCCATTCATCTAAGATGTCGTTGACATAACCCCGTTTCACCGTAAAAGCGTCAGGCATGACAATGATCATCGCTGTAGCCTTCCCCGATTTGATCGCTTCATCAGCAATTGTCATCACCTCTCCAAATTGGATCCATCCTCTCTGGTCTTCTCCTGCACCATGAAGCAGGTACAGTATCGGATAACTACGCTCAGATGTATCATAATCGGGGGGAAGATAAATTGCATATTTCCTGTCCATCTTAAGGATCTTACTCGACATGGAGAGATTGTCAAATACTTTGCCTGTCTGAGCCGAGACTATATAAGATATGTTAAGGAGAAAAAACAGGACGGTCAAGAGTTTATTCATAATGATAATTTTTGGCTTATTTTTCTGGTTTAAATACAATTGTTTTGTTTAAAGCTTTAAAAGATAATAGCGTCAGATAGCTGGCGCCTTTTTTGGATAGTATCATTTTAATGCAGGGATATTGTTATTTTGTATCATACGCTCAATTGCCAGTAAGTTAAGCATTAAATATCGTATCGGGTGAAAATTATCTTTACGATAAACACTTATTATTGGACGTTTTTTGTTTTCTCCGAATCGGTTTACGGCTTCCCGCCATACTCCGTTTGTGGTATTTGCCAGGTTTTTCAAACAAAATTCCCTGGTTCGTTCATACCATTCTTTTGCCCATACTTCTCCGGTAAGCTCTAATATTTTCATGGTAGCAATAAGTAATTCAGCATGAGCCCACATTACTTTTAAATCATAATCAGGACCCGGGCAGTTTTTTTCAGATCCGAAAACATGAAAAGTTTCCGAACAGAGTCCCTCGAAGACATAGTCCCATCCCATCTCTATTATGTGGCGAATACGGTTTTTACATTTTTCGAAGAGTGCTCTGTCATTTTTACGCAAAGATTCATCGATAACCATCCAAAGAGATTCGATGGAATGTCCTATTTGCATTGATGAATCATAATCCGGGATTCTGGAATAATCATGATAAAGCGTTTCATTAACTATATTATATTTTGAGTTCCAAAAATCATTTATCAGATGATTAACATGCTCAGTCTGCAATTCTTCAAGTTGCGGATCAGAATGAATGGAGAGTAGATTTGTCAGAATCCATACAATCATAAATGAGTGTCCCTGCATTCTCAGCCCCTTCTGATTCAGTCCTTCAATAATAATGCCTTCATAGTCAGGGCTTTCATACTCTCTTATCGAAGACCATAAGGTAGTCTTCGCAAGGTTAAGATCATTCTCATTTCTTTCAGCTCTGTATAGTTCAGTAAGGCCTGCTGCCACAAACAGAGCTCCGTAGATTGCTTTGGCTGGTCCCTGCGCAACTGTGCTTTTAACGGGTATCCCGCTGCGATTCACTGACTCACGCCACTTTCCGTCTCCCAGGTACATATGTGTAAGAATAAAGTCGCGCGTTTTTTGTGCAATTTCAAGATAACGTTTATCCCTTCCAAAATTGTTGAATAAAAAGGAATAGACCCAGAGGCCCCTGCCTTGATACCATAAATACTTTTCATCATTAAACACTGAGCCGTCATCATTTAGTTCGCACATAAAACCTCCTCTTTCATAATCTATTCCTCCTTTATCCCAAAATGGCAGATATTGGTTAAAAACGCGATCCTTGTAATCGTCTCTCAATTGTTCCAAGGTCATCCCTGCAATCCTATCTGGAATTTGCGTAAATGCAACAGATCCGGATCCGGTTTTTAATTGTATCTCAGGAACATATTTTTTATTCTCCTGCTTAACATTGCAACCGGCTGTTCCAAGAAGTCCCATACCGACGATAACGGTTTTCATGATGAAAGTTCTGCGGTCATTTTTCATTTTACAGGTTGATTTTATTTGATTTAATATAAAATAGAAAGGATTCCATCCGGCACATAATAAAATTATCAGATCACATATTTCCTGGCAATTAGGGACAAGCACCGTTTAATTGACATTTCTGTTCAGGTTGGATATTTGCCACATGTTCATAATAACTTTCCGGGGAATTCGTGTAAAAAGGATTTTTTCGTTTGTACTTTCTTTCCCGGTTTCCCATAAGATGCCCACATCTCCGTTTTCAAACAACGTCAGGTCTGAATATCCGGCAGGTCCAGTTCCGATGAGCATTTCGATGGGGAATGTTGTTCCCTGGTCATAGCTAAGTCGTAAAATTAAATTCGTTCTTTTTGGACCTTTGATGCCTGACCAAAGCAGCAGATTGTCGGAACACCTGCCTTTTAAAGGATAACTTAACAGACCGGCACAGATCTGTGCGCATACTTGTCCCTGTTCCGGTTTGCTCCAGGTCTGACCACCGTCATTGCTTATAGCCATCCATCTTGCCGGATAGGCCGGATTGCTCTGACGGGCATCTATCATTAACCGGCCATCACTGATTTCAACAATCTGATTTTCGTTTGTGTTCACGTCGATCTGTTGCCCCCTTTTCCAACTTTTACCCCCATCGTCGCTATACAAGGCAAAAGCTGCCCTTTTTTTAGGATCATCATCATCCTGTAATTGGGGTGCATTGGCGAATGCAGGCATTATTAATCTTCCCGTTTCGGTTTGAATGCCGTGACCCGGCCCCAAACAGGTGTAACCCCATTCCTTTGCCCGTGCCTGATGAGTAATCTCTTCAGCATTTGACCAGCTTTTGCCATTGTCATCGCTGAATCGCATCATCACACGATTGTCGGATGTTCCCGGGCGGCTGAGTTTATTATTACCCGGTTCCCATAAAGGATAGATAATAATTATCCTGCCACTTTTATTTTCCACCACTGCTGTGGGATTTGAAGCACAACCACCTTCCTTTGGCTTGTCCAGAATATGAAGAGATGACCAAGTACGGCCTCCGTCATGACTTAATTTATAAACCAGGTTAATGTGGCCGTGGCCCGGATCTTTTTTATTGTCACGACGCCCCTCAGCAAATGCGATAAGCGTTCCGTCTTTTGCCCGAATCACTGAAGGAATACGATACGTGTGATGGCTCTCATCTCCACTCTTAAAAACGGTATGGTGCTCTAAATCTTTGGGCGAACCGGCATTGCATGAAACTCCCTCGAAATTTGAGCATATGGCCATGAACCAAATAAGAAAAGCCGTCATTATTACTTTTTTGTCAGCATTCATAGAATTTTAATTTTGAATAATCCAAATTGATCTTTTAAGCGGGTTTTAGTCCCGGCAATGGGATAAGAGCTGTTTAATCATGCCCAATCAGGTTTAACTCCAATCAAAAATTTTTTCAACTCATTATCTTTCGACATAAAATTTAATTCAAAACTATAAAAAGTTTATATATTTGTATCCATGTAGATGTAAAAAATAATTAAATATACATTCAAAACCACAGAAATGTATACAATGCAGCAGAAATATAGACTGAATTTAATAAAACAAATTTGTAAAAATCTATCTTTTAAAAGATGTGTTGGCTTCTTAATCACACAACGCGTTGAAATAGTTGATCTCCCAGAGCCACTCTTTTTGTAGTGGATTGTATAAAGAAAAGCTAAATTTGATAATTTAATTTGTATCGAATTACTTAGAATTTAAACTATTGATAAGATAAAGTTGAAAGTATATGAGAACAGTGATTTGCCTATTAAGATATATTGTGTTGGTTAATTTGTTAATAATTCCCGTCAGCCTTGTTTCCGGACAGGGATCTATAAAAAATAAAATCAAGTTTATAGATAACTATTTTGAAAATGCATCACCGATGATTTGGGATATTCAAGGAGACAGTGTCATAAAGGTATGCCTCTTGCCTGATTATGAACGCGAAACGCTTAATCGTCAAACTGACCATTGGTACTTTAGACTGATTGCAGATAAGGGAACGCATATAAAAATTATTTTTTCAAAACTATTGCCCAATATTTATAATGGGAGATTATCACAAAGATGGTGGAATTTTGAAAATAGCATTTCTTGTCATATCTCTTATGATCAGAAAACCTGGGTGCCCATTAAAACCACCAGTTTGCCCGGGAATGAGCTGATGCTTGAATTTAACATGGAAGGCGAATCGGTATTTATATCAAGATTACCTCCCTATACAGTCTCAGATTTGGATGTTCTGAAAGAAAGGATCAGTAGTAATGATTTAGTTAAAATTTATAATATTGGTGCGACTGTTGAAAAAAGACCTTTGGAAATCATCCAACTTGGCAATGAAAATACTCCCAACTCAATATTAATAAGGGCCAGGGTTCATCCCTGGGAACCCGGAGGTAACTGGGTTGTTGAAGGAATTATCAATGAGTTTTTAAAGCAAAAATCTGAAAAGTGGTTGAATACATTTTGCATTTTTATCATGCCAATGGCAAACAAAGATGGAGTTTCCAGAGGTATGACCCGGTTCAATATAAACGGAAAGGATCTGAACAGGAATTGGGAACAGGATCCGGATTCAATTCTTTGTCCTGAAAATTATGCGCTGGAAGAGTTTATTAAAACTCTTGTTAAAAAGGGTAAAAAACCCAGTCTTGCAATAGATTTTCACAACGATGATTATGGTGAGATTCATTTAGCGCTGCAGAAAGACAAGGATTCCCAGTATATAAAAAACATGACATTGCTAAGAGAACTGATGTCTGAACATTCATGCTATTCTTCAGGGCTGAAGTATGCCTGGTTAACTGACGGACAATCCATATCTGATTCCAATTTTGGGTTTGCCAATGGGATGTTATATAAGTATGGGATTGACGCAGTTATTTATGAATTGAATGCCAACTGGATTAAGGACCTGGGCAAAATGCCCACCAGTTTTGATTGGATGAAAATGGGAGAGAATCTGAACTACGTATTCTACGAGTATTTTAATAATCTGAACAAATAATTGATACGGAAGATGAAGTCTGATAAATTTTGGCAGAATTATTTACACAACAATCAACAATATTCCCTGAAAACAAAATCTGGAACCCATGGGAGCAATGATTTTGAAGTAAGGTGTATTAATCGATTTTTATCAAACAATAATACAGATGAAAATGGATGATTTCCCTGGACCACTTTATGTAGCGGATTGTAAAAAGAAAAGCTAATTTTGATTTGTATCGAATTACCAATGAATTAAAACTATAGATAAGTTAAAGTTGAAAATATATGAGAACAGCGATTTGCCTATTAAGATATTTTGTGTTTGTTAATTTATTCATAATTCAAGCCAGCTTTGTTTCAGGACAGGGATCTATAAAAAATAATATAAAGTTTATAGATAATTTTTTTGAAAATGCATCACCGCTGATTTGGGATATTAAAGGAGATAGCATCATAAAGGTAGGCCTCTTGCCTGATTATGAAAGCGAGACGCCTAATCGTCAAACAGATCATTGGTACTTTAAGCTGGTTGCAGATAAGGGGACCCATGTGAAAATTATATTTTCAAAACTATTGGCAAACTTTTCTAAAGGGAGATTATCAAAAAGATGGTGGAATTTTGAAAATAGCATTTCATGTCATATTTCATACGATCAGAAGACCTGGGTTCCCATTAAAACTACCAGTTTACCTGGGAATGAGCTTTTGCTTGAATTTAATATGGAAGGCGAATCTGTATTTATCGCAAGATTACCTCCATATACGGTCTCAGACCTAAATGTTCTAAAAGAAAGAATAAGGTGTAATGAGTTAGTTAAAATTTATAATATTGGCGCTACCGTTGAAAAAAGACCTTTGGAAATCATCCAACTTGGCCATGAAAATGCGCCCTACTCGGTACTTATTAGGGCCAGGGCTCATCCCTGGGAACCTGGTGGTAACTGGGTCGTTGAAGGTATTATTAATGAGTTTTTAAAGCAAAAATCTGAAAAGTGGTTGAATAATTTTTGCATTTTTATTATGCCAATGGCTAACAAAGATGGAGTTGCCAGAGGAATGACCCGGTTCAATTTAAACGGAAAAGATCTTTGGAGGAATTGGGAACCGGATCCGGTTCTTTGTCCTGAAAATTATGCATTGGAAGAATTTATTAAAACTCTTCTTAAAAAAGGTATCAAACCCAGCCTTGCCATTGACATTCACAACGATGATTATGGCGAGATTCATTTGGCCCTGCAGAAAGATAAGGATTCTCGGTACATAAAAAACATGACATTGCTTAGAGAAAAAATGTCTGAACATTCGTGCTATTCTACAGGCTTGAAGTATGCCTGGTTAACCGAAGGACAATCATTATCTGATTTCAATTTTGGTTTCGCCGATGGGTTGTTATATAAGTACGGAATTGACGCAGTCATATATGAGCTAAATGCGAACTGGATACAGGATCTGGGCAAAATGCCTTCAAATGAGGATTGGATGAAAATCGGAGAGAATCTGAATTATGCATTTTACGATTATTTCAATAGTAGGAACAAATAATGGAATAAGGCCTGATAAATCAGGGTAGAAATTCTATTTCAAATAGCAGCAAAATCAATGAAACCTAAAAAATGAAATTATGTCGGGAAAGCTGAAAGGTAAAAAGGTATTGGTTACAGGATCAGGAACAGGGCTTGGCCGTGAAATCGCTCTGGAATTTGCCCGTCAGGGCGCTGATGTTGTACTTCATTATGCCCATAGCGCTGAGGGAGCAGAATCTGCTGTCAAAGAAATTCAGATGATGGGAAGAAAGACCACTGCGATCAAGGCTGATCTGAGGGATGTTAATCAAGCAATAAAACTTGCTTCTGATGCTGAAGTTTTTTTAGGAGGACTCGATGTGCTTGTCAACAATGCCGGCGTGACCATGACGCTGGAGTTTGAGAAGGTTACCCCGGAACAGTTTGATACACTTTATGATGTAAATGTACGGAGTCCTTATTTCATTATTCAAACACTTCTGCCAACAATGATAAAACAAGGCGGAGCTGTAGTTATAAATCTATCTTCTATTCATGGAATAAGTGCCAATAAAGGACATTCCGTTTATGCCGGTACAAAAGGTGCGATAATTGCCTATACCCGTGAATTAGCCATTGAGTTGGCTCCGTTGGGAATAAGAATGAATGCCATCGCACCAGGAGCCGTACCTGTTGAAAATCATTTTAAAGCTTCCGGAACAACGGATGTTTCAGGTATGAAAAAATTAATTCCATGTGGTTTCCCCGGCACACCTCAGGATATTGCAAAAGTGGCTGTTTTCCTCGCATCCGATGATTCGAGGTACATAGTTGGACAAACAATCGTAGTGGATGGCGGCACTACCTCATGGATGTCATTCAGCGAAGGATTCAAAGAAATGGGGCTTAGATTGGGTAAAGGGTATGTGCCTGATTTATAATATTCTATAAATGGAGCTGATTGAAAAAATTAGTGAGACAAATGTAAGCAGGGGGGAAATTGCTCTTTTTTATCTGGCGCAGGCTGGGTTTATTATTAAAACCTCTGGGAACAAAATTATAGTTATAGACGCCTATTTGACGGATGCAGCAGAAAAATTATTTGGTTTTAAACGGATGATTCCAAAGATTATTAAACCAGAAGAAATTAACGCTGATCTTTATATTTCCACTCATTCACATGTTGACCATCTTGATACAGATGCTTTACCTGTAATTTCGAAAAACAGGAATACCTTTTTTGTGGGTTCTCGGGATTGTGAGGATTATTACAAGAAATATCATATTCCCGAAGAAAAGTATCATATTCTGAGATTAAATGAAGTTTGGAGTAGGGAAGGAATTGTTTTAAGAGCTGTTTATGCTGACCATGGGGATCTTGCCCCGCATGCTGTGGGTATATTGATTGACATTGATGGAATAAAAGTATATCATGCCGGGGATACGTCATTCTGCCCGGAAGAAATAGGGAACTCCCTTCATTCTGAAATAGATATTTTGATTGTTCCCATAAACGGAAAATTTGGAAACCTTAATGCTTCCGAAGCCTGCAAACTTGCCCGGATTGTTAATCCTAAAGTTATTATTGCCAGTCACTTCTGGATGTTTCTTGAACACATGAGCGAAGGAGGGGCAGGCGATCCTCAAAAATTCATAACGGAATCAAAAGAGCTGCCAAAAGAGATGAAAGCAATCGTCATGGCGCCCGGGGAGTTGTTCAAATATTCGAATTTAAAAAACAATCAATAAAATGGAAATCATCATCGGATTAATTCTTGTAACCGTTGCCGGATTTGGGACCGGCTCAGGCGCATGGCCATTTAAAGTAATTAAGGATTTTCGCTTGGAGCAATACTTGTTTTTTAATATGCTTTTTGCTCTTGGTATTTATCCATGGCTGATATTCCTTGTAATAATACCCAATCCTCTTGAAGTAATTGAGTTCGTTGGGTATAAGACGTTGTTACTTTCTAATCTTTTAACCTTGGGGTGGGGAGTGGCGAATGTTTTATATATGGTTTGCGTTGTACGTATTGGAGCAGCGCTTACTGGAGCTGTTTTATCAGCACTTGGAATGTCTACAGGGGTTATTCTGCCAATGATTTTTAAGGGAAGCGGCTTGTTTGCAAATGCACCCAGTCTTTTCTCGAAGCCGGGGATCTTAATTATTTTTGGATTGTTAATAATAATTGTGGGTGTCGTTTTAATCAGTGTGGCAGGATTCGGCAGAGAAAAAGTATTAAACAATGAAAGTGAACAGACAAGAAAAAAACAAGCATCAGGTAACTTTCGACAAGGCTTGTTGCTGGTCATACTGGCCGGGATTCTTTCTTGCGGGTTGGGACTTTCCTTTGTTTATGCTCAAGGTCCCATTATCGAAGCAGTGACGAAACAGGGAGGCAGCGGAATAACAGCAAACATAGTTGTCTGGGCCTTGGTTGGCTTAGGGGGCTTATTGGTAAATTTAGGATATGCTGCTTTTTTAATGACAAGGAATAAAACATGGGGCCTGATCTTTAAAAGAAAATTTGAATTCATCTTTGGTGCATTGGCAGCCCTCCAGTTTATAGTTTCAATAATCCTTATGGGTAAGGGTATGATTTTAATTGGAATTCTTGGCGCTTCTGTGGGTTATGGCGTGCAACAGTCAATGCAGATTGTGGGTAATCAGGTAGTAGGATTTGTAAGCGGGGAGTGGAAAGGCGTGACGGGAAAGCCCAGAAGAACAATGTACCTGGCCCTGTTTATCATTTTCTTAGCTGTGATAGTTTTTGCGTATAGCAATACAACGATTTAAATGATTTATTTATAATCGAATATGGTATTCTTTTCCGATGGTAACGAGAATGAAAAATTAGAGGGGGAGCGCATTTCAGAATTACTTGATGGGATGCTTGGTAAACTTGGGAATTTAAACAGGATTCTTATTATTCCCCCGGATATTACAAGATATCATTCATATGCTGGTGAAATAACACGGATTTTATACCGTAAACTGAAAAAGACCTCATATGTTGAAATTATGCCGGCCCTGGGGACTCATATGCCTTTGACAGAAGACGAAATGGACCTGATGTATCATGGAATACCAAAAGAAATATTTAAAAAACATGATTGGAAAAATGACATTATAGAAATTGGTACAATCAGAACAGAAGTTGTCAAAGAACTTACTGGTGCACTGGTAGATTTTCCAATTCGTTGTGAAATTAATAAAACACTTATTGAAGGGAATTGGGATCAGATTATTTCAATTGGTCAACTGATGCCACACGAGCTGATTGGGATTGCAAACCACAATAAGAACATCTTTGTTGGCGTAGGAGGCAAGGACATTATAGATAAAAGTCACTTCATTGGGGCGTTATATGGTGCTGAAGAAATAATGGGGCATGTTGACTCGCCTGTGAGAAGAGTACTGGATTACATGGCCGCAAACTTCACAAAGCACCTGCCAATATCTTATATTTTAACTGTCAGAGGGTTCGACGAGAACAAACAGTTGGTTACAAGGGGGATTTATGCCGGAAATGATAAGGAATGTTATCTCCAAGGGGCTGAATTATGTAAGAAAGTCAATATAAAACTGGTTGAAAAGGAATATAAGAAAGTAGTTGCATACCTTGATCCGGGTGAATATAAATCGACCTGGACCGGGAACAAGGCACTTCAGAGGACAAGAATGATGATTGCGGATGGGGGTGAGTTATTGATTCTTGCTCCCGGTATAAGCGTATTCAGTGAAGATTCTGAAAACGATGCAATTATGAGGAAATATGGGTATCGGAATAAAGCAAGTCTCCTGAAAGCTGTGCGGGGAAATGATGATCTGGCTAACAACCTTGCTGCCGCATCGGCCCTTATTGTGGGCTCTACGGAGAACAGGTTCAGGGTGACCTATGCAGTGAAAAAGATGACAAGGGAAGAAGTCGAATCTGTAAATTATGATTATGCGGATTATGAGGAAACTGTAAAGAAATATGATCCTTTTGTCCTCAAAGCAGGGATTAATCTCCTGCCCGACGGGGAAGAAGTTTTTTTTGTGCCCCAGCCGGCATTAGGTTTATGGGCTGAATATAACAGATACAGTAAAAATGATAAACGGGATTGAACACATTGGATTAAGTGTCTCAAATTTGGAACGGTCGATTGATTTCTATTGCGGAAATCTAGGTTGTACAGTCGTAAGAATTTTGGATGGGAACACGAATCCTTTACTTGGCCAAATCACAGGAATGCCTGGTTGCGTTGCCAGGATTGCACATCTGAAATCGGGTAAGAGTATGATTGAGCTTTTTGAATACCTTCAACCTAAAGGGAAAAGGATACCGGAAGATTTTAAACAGGCTGATCATGGATTTATTCATGCCGGTTTCCAGTCATCTGATGTCAGAAAGGAATATTTAAGATTAAAAGGTAATGGCGTTCAGTTTATAAGTGAACCTGTTGAATTCAGGAGTGGGGTATGGGTATGTTATTTCTATGGACCAGATCAAGAAGTCTGCGAATTACGTGAAAGTGAAGATAACGAAAAAGAAGCAATAAAAAATGAAAGTAGATCTTAAAAACAAGGTAGCACTTATTACGGGCTCAGCTTCGGGCATCGGGCGTCAAACAGCGAAGTTGTTTGCATTTAATGGAGCATCGGTCGCGATCAATGATATCGATGAGGAAAGTGGATTCAGGGTTGCTGAGGAAATCAGATCTACAGGAGGAAAGGCAATATTTGTCAAGGCAGATGTGGGAAATGCTGCGGAAGCCCGGTTTTTGGCAGAAAAGACGATTGATGAATTCGGGAAGATAGATATTCTAATCAATAATGCAGGTATAAATATCTCCATGGAGGATCGTGCCCCAATTCATGAGTTTCCTGATGAGATGTGGGAGAAGATTATCCATGTCGACCTGAACGGGGTTTACTATTGCAGTAAGGCAGTTCTTAAGTATATGACGCAAAACGGGTACGGTAAGATAATAAACATCAGTTCTATAGTAGGAGTAGTCCCACTGAGAAATCAGTGTGCCTTTGCTGCAGCAAAGGCTGGAGTCATTCAACTCACAAAAGCAATGGCGGTTGAGTTGGCTTCTTTGGGGATAAACGTCAATGTGATCTGTCCGGGATCTACTCAGATTAGCAAAATGACAGAGAAAGGCGGGCTGTACACCGATAACAGGTTCGAAAGCATTATGTCGCATATTCCCATGAAGCGTCCAGGTAAACCTGAGGATATTGGTCATGCCGCCCTTTATCTTGCTTCTGAAGAGGCCAACTATGTGACAGGGAATGTGCTTATTGTCGATGGTGGATGGACCAGTGGATTCACCAGAGATTGGTAATGAGATCGTATGAAACTTTTTTAAATGCCGATAATTATGAAACAGGGAGTTGTTATCAATTCGTGGGAAGTAAAGCCTTTTGTCATTGATGATACATATTCTTCAAAAATGCTTTTGGATGATCTTGTTGCAGGAGGAAAATCAATTCATATCAATGAGGGTACCTTAAAAGGAGGATGCAGTACGTCAGGTGGAGTCCATGCAGCCACTGAGGTTTATTACGTCCTAAAAGGAGAAGCAGTCCTTCACCTGGGTAACCGGGAAATGGATATTAAACAGGGCAGCCTTGTATATATCCCTGCCGGTGTATTCCATTCTCTTGATAATAAAAGCCAGACGGAAGACTTTGTTTTATTAACTCTGTGGGAAGAGTCGAAACATAATGATGTATATCATGCAAGGGCAAAAGCATGGGGTAAATCGTTTAAAACAATTTATGAAGATTAATCCACTTGCAGTTAATTAACAATTCATACAGAAACATAAAGATTTTAACAAAAACATCGAATTCCATTATGAAAAGAAAAAACATCATCATGAAGTCAGTATTGCTTGCTTTTTTTTGTTTTGTTCTGATTCCGGATATATATAGTCAGGATGTTACCCTTGTTCCGACAACCAAAAGTAAATCGAACAGTGATCAATTTACCGACGAATCGACAACCCGGATGATTGATTTCGTGTGCAACCTGCGATACGAAGACTTGCCTGAATCTACCATCAAAAGAGCAAAGGATTTGATAGCCAACAATTTATCATGTATTGCCCTGGGTGCGGGTGAACCGGAAGGAGGGATGATCAGGCAATATTCCCGGAACTTCAATGGGGACGAGGAGAATTGTACCATTTTGGGTGCGATTTACAAGGCTAATACTGCAATGGCTGCGTATGCGAATGCTGCACAAGCCCAGATTTGGGATGCAAATGATGGATCTGTTGGCGGAGAAACCAGGAACATTTGTGCCCATCCAGGGAGGCTGATTGTGCCGGTGGCTGTCGCTTGTGCCGAATCGCTCGGAGCATCGGGCAGGGATCTGATCACTGCTGTGGTTGCCGGTTATGAGTTTGCGGGCAGCGCGATGAACATGCCTGTTTCAACCCGCGATCTTTATGTCGCCGCAGTTGTTGCCGGGAAACTGAATGACTTTGATCATGCCGCAATGAGCCAGGCACTTCTGCTGGCTGGTTACCTTTCGCCGGGCCGGAATGGGTTAGCTTCGCCCTTTGCTGATGAGTACTGGATATCCAATGGGCAAATTGCCCGCAGTGCAGTCGAAGCCGTAATGTTGATAAAAAATGGTTTTCAGACCGTAGATATCAGGACTGTCAATACAATGCCCTGGACTATGGATTGTGATAAATTGGGCAATCAATGGCAAATTCTTGATACCTATATCAAGCCTTATCCATGCTGTCGCAATATTCATGCAGCAGTTGATCTGGCGCTCCTGCTTTCGAAACAGAATAATCTGAGGGGGTCTGAAATCTCCCGTATCGATATTACAAAATCGAAAGGATTCTATGTCGGGAAAGAACGTTTGGACGCTACTTCTACGCGTACAAGGGCACAATTCAACATTTATCATTGTGTCGCGAGCGCCATATTGTTTGGGAAACTCGATCAGCGTGATTTTTCAAAGGCATCAATTGCGAATGCTGAAGTTCGTAAGCTTTCGGATAAGGTTTTCTTGTATCAGAAACCAAAAGAAAAGCTTAGTCCGGGTTTGCCGTCCGGCTATACCACGATGGTCATTACGACGAACGATGGCAAGCGGATAGAAGGAGCGTTAAAACATGCATCCGGCGATCCGGAGTCACCCTTATCGGTTGAAGAAATGAGGAAATTGTGTATGGACCGGTTCAGAATTCTCTTATCTGACAAACAATCCCGACGACTGTATAAGGCGATCCAAATGTTGGAAGGTTACGACAATATCACTGAATTCACGAAATTATTAAGTGTCGCAAAGTGAATTCCCCTCTTTCCGGTTATCCTGACCATTGTTCTTCATCCATCCTAAACAAGGGCACAGTCAGGTAACAGATGTAACGACTTTGAAACAAATATGTTTTGATTTGTATACTTTGTTGAAATTTGAAACTACCCAATATTCAACTAAAAACAGAAACATGAAGTTTATTCAAAAATGCAGGCTGGCAGCAATGATAATTGCAGGAGTTACTTGTCAGGCTTATACACAAAGTTTACCTGTTTTCTCAAGCAAATACGACAAAAAAATCAGAAAGCTGATTCGTGAAATGACTTTGGAAGAGAAAGTTTACCAGCTTGGGGCATATTACTACGGGAGGTCCGAACATTCAAACGCCAATGTCAGGCTGGGCATTCCAAACCTTGTTGCAGGAGAAAGTCTGCATGGAGCAATGGCTGACGGGGCAACAGTCTTCCCCATACCAATTGCAATGGCAAGTTCCTGGGATACCAATTTAATTGAAAGTATGGGCCATGTGGTAGCAAAAGAAACAAGAGCGTATGGAATCCATCAGGGTTATGCTCCGATGCTTGCCGTTGTACGCGATGTTCGTTGGGGACGAATCGAGGAGAGTTACGGAGAGGATCCTTTTCTGGTGGGAAATATTGGCACAGCCTATGCAAAAGGGCTGCAGGGCATGGGCATCGAAAGATTCGATAAAAATCATATCATTGCCTGCTCGAAGCATTATGTAGCCGACGGCGAACCCATGGCAGGAGCCAATGGCGCTGCTATGGATTTGTCGGATTACAACCTGCATAATATCCATTTATACCCGTTCCGCATGACATTTGAGGAAGCCAAAGTGGCCAGCATCATGCCTGCCCACCATCTTTTAAACGGTGTTCCCTGTCACGCCAACACATATATTCTAAACGATATCCTGCGGAAGCAATACGGCTGGGACGGCTGGGTTGTTTCGGACAACCAGGATCTGCCCCGTCTTGTCAATTTGTTTCATTACGCACCCGACTTTGAAACTGCTGCTATCCAGGCTCTGGAAGCCGGTGTGCACCAGGAATTGGACCTTACAAAAGATTATTCCGTAAGAGTATTTGGGAAAGAACTGATTGAGTCTGCTAAAAAAGGCAGAGTGCCTGAACAACTGATTGATGAGGCTGTTGCCATGAATTTGAGGGTGAAATTTGCGTTGGGCCTGTTCGATACCGAAAAACCGGATGATCAAAACTATGTTTGGTCCGAACTCGGACCTCCTCTTAAGAAGAACCAGCGGCTAATCAATCCGGAAGTGGTAAATAACAGGCTGCATGATGAGCTGGCGCTCAAAGTTGCCCAAAAATCAATCATCCTGCTGAAAAACGAGAACAATGCCTTGCCTTTAAATATAAGCCGGTTTAAAAAGATAGCGGTAATCGGGCCAAATGCCAACGCGGTGAGGATTGGAGGGTATTCACCCGGGAAACTTAAATACTATGTGACAGTGCTCGAAGGAATTAAAAACTATGTTGGCAACAACGCTGAGGTTAACTATGCTGAAGGAGCTGCTATTGATAGCGAACACTCTTCAGGTGAAGGCGAATCAAAAAAAGATATCGAATTAACGCGTTATGCAGAAAAGTCAAAGGATTCTCAAACCCCGGAGGATGTAAAAATAGCTGAAGCTGTGGTGTTGGCCCAAAATTCAGATGTGGTCGTTCTTGTCATCGGAGGTTCTGAAGCTACGTGCCGGGAAAATGAGGACACGGATTTTCTCGGGCTACGTGGAAAACAACTTGATTTGGTAAAAGCAGTATATGGTACCGGCAAACCTTGTGTGGTTGTTTTGCTGGGAGGAAGGCCTCTTTCGATCAACTGGATCGCAGAACATATTCCAGCCGTAATCCAGGGGTGGTACCTTGGCCAGGAAACAGGTACGGCTATTGCCGACGTTTTGTTCGGCAAAGTAAATCCCGGCGGGAAGCTCCCGGTGACCATACCGCGCAACGTGGGACAAGTGCCTTTGTTTTATAACAAATTAGAGCCTGGCCGTACCCGTAAAATTTACCGTTCGCCGGTAGACCCACTTTTCCCTTTCGGTTATGGATTGAGTTACACTACATTCGATTTCAGAAACCTGCAAGTTGAAAAAACGACGATTTCCGTTGGGGAAAAAACCACGTTATCGGTCGATGTGACAAATACCGGAAAGGTTGCCGGTGAAGAAGTCGTTCAACTTTATATTCATGCCCTTAATTCCAAACGCGTCCGTCCGGGTAAAGAATTAAGGGGATTTCAGCGGATTGCCCTGGACCCGGGGGAAACAAAGACGGTCCGTTTTGAAATCGGGGAGAAGCAACTGGAATACTGGAATGAAGATTGGGTGGTGGAGCCGGGGGAATATGAGCTTTTTATTGCCAATGATTCCTCCGATCAGAAATTGGAACTCAACAAAACCAAAATAAAAGTTAAGAATTAGTCCCTATATTTCTCATTGCCAATTTAATTTGATCATTTGTCCTTTATTGAGCTCAATTTCTTTTTGCTGGTTATTAAAAACCAACGTGGTTTTTCCACCTTTTCTAGCAAGTACAGTTGTTTTTATTAATTTTTTGTTCTCCCATTCCAGTGATACTTCAAATCCTCCACGGGCGCATATACCTTTAATTGAGCCGTCTCTCCAGGCATCAGGCAATGCAGGTAAAAAATATATCTTGCCATTTTCAGACTGCATCAACATTTCTATGACTGCTGCAGTCCCTCCAAAGTTACCATCAATTTGAAAAGGAGGGTGGGCATCGAGCAAGTTGGGGTAGGTTCCGCCACCTCTCCGATTTCCGTTTAACCCATCCGGATCAACATATCGAAGCAATTCTCTGAACATTTTATAAGCACGGTTCCCATCCCAAAGACGTGCCCAAAGGTTAATTCTCCAAGCTTTTGACCAACCCGTTGTTTCATCACCTTTGATTTCAAGTGAAGTACGACAAGCTTTTGCCAGTTCGGGAGTTTTTACTGGAGTAATATGATGGCCGGGATACAAGCCAAAAAGGTGAGATTGGTGCCTGTGTTTAGGATCAGCATCTTCCCAGTCATAATACCATTCCTGCATGTTACCCTTGCGACCTATCGAATATGGATGTAAATTATCAATCGCCTTTCTGACTTGCTCTGTAAAGTCATCTCTTATCTCAAGGACTTCGGAGGCTTTTAAAAAATCTTCATATAATTCTCTTATCATGGCCAGGTCCGCTGTTGCGCCATATAAGGTTTCTCCTTCATAACCTTCCTCATTGACATAAACATTCTCGGGCGAAGTGCCGGGTGAAGTGATCCAGTGGCCATTGTCATCTTTAATCATCCACTCGAGGCAGAATTGAACAGCACCTTTCATTAGAGGATAAGCCTCATCTTTCAGATAATCTTTGTCAGGTGCAAATTCATAATGTTCCCAAAGATGCGTAGCAAGCCAGACTCCACCCATATTCCAATTCGCCCAGCGGGGATGACCTCTTCCAAAATCGCCAACCGGATTACTGGTTGCCCAGATATCGGAATTGTGTCCCGCAGCCCATCCATTTACGCCATAATATGTTTTAGCTGTAACAGCACCGGTAATTGCCAGGTTTTTTATAAATGTTAACAATGGAGTATGTAATTCAGATAAATTAGCGGTTTCGGCCAACCAGTAATTTTCTTCCAGGTTAATATTTAACGTATAGTTACTGCTCCATGGCGGGCGAAGATAAGGATTCCAGATACCCTGTAAATTAGCAGGAATGCCTTCGGAGCGGGATGAAGAAATCAGCAAATAGCGGCCATAATTAAAGTATAATATCTCCAGGTTTTTATCTTCCTTGCCCTCTCCATAGCGCAATAACCGTTCATTTGTAGGCAGATTCTGCGTATCAGGAACGTTCAGTTCCAACTCAACGCGATTATACAATGATTGATAATCCTGCAGATGTCGCTTTTTCAATGTTGCGTAGGGCCTGGTTAAGGCGTTTTTCAAATTGGCTAATGCAGAAAATTGATTATCAATGCCTTCAGTTGCAGGGTCTTTATTAAACCCATTGAAACTTGTTGCTATTGAAACGTACAGGATCGCTTCACTACACCCCGAAAGTTCAAGTCTACCATTGCTAAAAGAAACATTCCCATCTCTATTTGAAATTTTGAATAACGATGTAAAACGGGTTCCCTTGTTCTCATCGAAAAGAACAGGTTCCAGTGGTTGTATTCCGAAATTGTATTCCACATGATAGGGAGCATAACCATTTACCTTTAGGAAATCTCCTTCATGAATAACATTATACTTTAATTGGCTCTCAAAATTTACTGAACAGTTTATAGATCGCTTTTTACTGGTGCTTAGTTTTATCACCATTATTTGGTCTGGGTATGAGATGAAATACTCCCTCTGGAATTTTATCCCATTTACTTCATAACTTACTTTGGAAATGGCTTTGCCAATATCCAATTCCCTGAAATATTTTACATAATCCTTATGACCTTCAAAATGAATATTCATTGTTCCAAGCGGCATATATGATTGAGTAAAAGCACCCTGAATCTTGCGATTCAATGAATCGGCCAATCTGTAATTCTCATCCTTTAACGCTTTTCTGACAACTTCAACATATTTGTATGCATCAGGATTATTATCCGGATTTACAGGTTTGCCAGACCATAATGAAGCATCATTCAGGAAAATTTTTTCAGTGGTCACTCCACCAAAAATTGATGCACCCATTTTCCCATTACCCAGTACTAAAGATTCTTCGAAATAGTTAGCTGGTTGGCTGTACCATAGCCTGTTACTTGATTGCGCACTTGTTATTGACGGATAAAGAACAATGATCAAAACAAATCTTGTGACAAATTTTAAGTTCATATCAATTATTTTTGCGCTGTTGCTTTTTCCAATCAGTTGGTTAGATCCTTTTCCTGATTCTACGCTTAACTTACATAGATAATAGAAACAACTTTGAATAATTCCAATATAATATCTTTTAATTAAAGTATTATTCAACAATAAGCGGTCGATCTGTAACAAATTGTTCCTGGTTAATGCCAGAGTGGCTCAGTTGCCCCTTTATCTTTACCCTGCAGTTATGAAGGGAAACTCCTCTTGCATCTGCAAATTTTATTAGTCCTGGTGCAGTCTCAAAGCCTACTCCTGTAACACTGTTTAAGGAAA
>CAZLDP010000008.1:0-18866 GCA_964558145.1 uncultured Prolixibacteraceae bacterium
GGTCCTACAAAACCGGTGGAAAGCTTTTTTCTACACCTGCTATCCGGGGCTGCCGGGTGGTTTGTCCGTCGACCGACGGGAACATTTACGGACTCGACCTGCGTGAGGGTCGTCTGCTGTGGAGCTATGTCACCGGAAAACCCATTGTAGCATCGCCGGTCATTCGAGGGAAGAGGGTGTTCACCGGTTCTTCGGAAGGAAAATTCAGGGCGAACCGACTGTCCGATGGAAAACTGCTCTGGCAGTACGATAGCATCTCCAATTTCGTGGAAACCAGGCCGTTGCTTTACAGGGGAGGAGTTTATTTCGGTTCGTGGGGCAACACCTTTTATGCCCTGGATCAGAAGAGGGGCAGGTTGCTCTGGAAGCGGGTGAAATATGGCAACCGGATGTTCTCCCCAGCGGCTGTCTGGCCGGTGGCGGCAAGGGGGAAGGTTTTTATCGTGGCCCCCGACCGAAGGATGACTGCATTGGATGCGAAAACCGGAAGGGAAATCTGGGATTCGGGGAAATGGACGTGCAGGGAGTCGATCGGCATTTCCGGGAATAAAAAGGAGGTTTACATCAAAAACATGACCGAAGGGAACGTGATGGCTTTCGATGCCCGGAGTGACACTCAAAAGGTAGTTTGGGAGTGTAAGGCCGGACTGGGTTATGAAATTGCTCCGTCGGCTATCACCCAAAAGGGGGATCTGGTATATATCCCCACCACCAGTGGAATCGTTTATGCCATCGACCGGAAAGAAAACCGGGTGGCTTGGAAATACATGGTGGGAGAAGCGTTGGTGAACCATATCCTGCCCATTCGTGGAAACCGGTTGCTGGTAACGACCCTGGAAGGAAGGGTGGTTTGTTTGGAGTATTTAACGAAACATCCTTTTTGAAAGACCAACTTTGTTTATTCCATCTCAACCACTACTGCCTGATAGGCTTCTACGCTTGGTAATATAACTTCAAGGTTACTGCCTGTTATCCTTTTTTTATAATTGGATTCGACGAGCAAGGAGACATTCTTTATTCTTTTATGCTCCGGGATGCGAATGATTACCCGAACATCCTCAACTGGAGCAAGGTAGTACTCATTTACCCAGGGTCTTTCAAATTTATTCCCGGTCCAATTAG
The DNA here is from genome assembly GCA_964558145.1 of uncultured Prolixibacteraceae bacterium. GTDB lineage: Bacteria > Bacteroidota > Bacteroidia > Bacteroidales > Prolixibacteraceae > UBA1413. The sequence goes on from CAZLDP010000008.1 coordinate 1,123, forward strand.
TAAGGTGTAAAACCATCCGGTTTTCTTTTTCCGTCAAATTCGCAAGTAGTCCCGCAGGGGCATCAAGCGTATAGGGTGGTTCATTGGTAGAAATCATCTTTACAATTTTTTCTAATAATTCCCCGGCAATGGCAGCTCCTTCATAATCGTAAAGTGACTCGATAGCATTTGAACAATATACAACCCTGCCCCGACCATAATCCGATAAAACCAACCCGGGGAGGATTCGCTGCCGATCATGGCCCGTAACGATATCCATCAACACTTCACCGCCATCCAAAACCTTTACCGGCTCGTAGTACCATGCAGGGAACAACCTATTTACCCATTCGTTGTTTAACACCCTGTTGCTGTCATTTCTTGCTAATAAATACAAATCATTGGGACCTCCGACCATTGCCCGATAACTGGCAATGATGTTTGCCAACTCACCCTCCGGGTCAATGGGCTTAACCCTGAACAGTTCCTCAAGTCCAAAACGGGACTTCCGATTGCCTTGGGCATCGAATAAAGTGGTGGCATAACTTGCAATCAATTTTCCCCCGTTTGCTACATAATCAATGATGTTTTTTATACGCTCATCCGAAAGGTAGGGAATGTTTGCAAGGTACAGTATGGGATATTTTTTAAGCTTTTCAGGATCGTCCAGAATAAATTCACTGATTGCCCCCACCTGGATGTGGTTGTACAAACATGCGGAGAATGCGCCCCGGGTTGAAGTGCGTGCATTTGTTGTTCCAGTTAGCCACCCACTCTGTACATGATCCCTTGGGCTGTCATAGGCAAACACCACACCGACATAGGGTACACTTTCCAATCCTTCCAGAATCTTTTCGTGTTTTTTGATAATTTCAAAAGGATAGCGTACATATTTCCTGTTTTCGGGATGGTCGATATACCCGGTAGGTTGTGCAATAATGGAACCCCCTCCAAACATCAGATTGGTGAATATCTCCTGCTGGTAATTAATCCCTTGAAATGCCAGACGCGGCCAATTGTGATAAACTCCGACATATGGCCAAACATGAAATCCGACTGAACGGGGGACACCCACTCCTTCAGCCCGTTCCAGCATTGAATGTCCTCGTTCGTATAAAAATGCATCCATGTTTTGAAGAATCCGGGAATCCTGATTAGCCATCATCTTCGGATCATTGATATTTGATATTAAAGGGATATCCTTGTATGTTTTTACAATTTTCCGTACTTTTTCAACAACTTCTGTCATATATTTTTCTTCATACCATTGATGATATTGATCTATTGTGTTGAGTTCTTCCGGCGTGTAATCTTTATCATTCTCATGGTAAGGGATTTCCAATCCTTTTTCTTCTCGAAATCCTGACTGGCATCCATCGCAATAGCAGAGCTTTTTACCAGGCCAAAAATAGAAAGGTCTCCAGGCATCAAAATAAATTCCGTCAATATCGTAATCCCTGACAACATGCTCCAGATAATCCAGGTATGCTTCCCGGTAAGGTCCCATCCAGCAAACCGTGCCATGGTCTTCACCTACGTACATATGGTCCCTGGCCGGTTTCCCTCCCGGAGAAGTTTTCTGCCCGTACTCCGGGAAGTCTTCTGTTACCATGGACCATGCCAACTTGTGCCCGGTAGAGATATATGGAATTACCTTGATGCCCCTGGGTTTACACGCCTCAATGGTTTCAAGCAATAAATCGCGTTCTCCCTGATCGGGATGTCGTGAAAAACGTACCCCCTGAATTGTTGCATATTTTCCCATGGTCGGAAACCGGAGCACATTCACGTTCATATCGATTATTGCTTCAACCCAGGAACCGACATTGTATTCAAGTACAGGTGCAAATGGAGGCTGGTATGCATCTAATAAAAAAACTCGTGCTGTTTGCAACCAGCCATACCTTGGATTTTTGTCAAAAATACCGGACGATTGGGAATAAGCTATTTTTGTTGATAATGGTATCAATGAAATTAATAAAACAGAGTAAACATCCATTCTTTGTAGCCGGAAGCCTATCACACCAGAAATCACATTGAATATTTTTTTAAAATATCGCGAGTTCGATATAAGAATATTGTTTAACACATTAGGTATCAACATTTTAATTTTGATTATGTTAACAACTATTTGATAATCAGTCATATAACGCAAAGGATTCTTTCAAAATCAGTTTAGCCATAAACATAAAAGGAAGAATCCATGAAAAATTATGAGAGCCAACTTATCGAAATTTTCTGTCATATTGATAATCTATAGGTCAGGAGTTCTGAATATATACACTTGCCTGCTCCCGTTTTGTGTTGAGTTAAATCCAATCATATCTCCTTTCGGGCTCCAACGACAATGAATATCACAACGCCAATAACCTTTACCTTTAGTATATTCCTCAGGTTGAACGAATCGACCCAACGGCAATACTGACTGAGTGGCCATATCCATTAAATAAATTTTTTGTTCCCGCAATCCTTTACTGGGATAGGTATCGGTTACCATCCATTTCCCATCCGGGGAAAATGTACCATGTCCGTCATGGTCGAGTAATCCGTTGCCAAGACGTTTGTAATCCTGCTTTCCTATGGTAAACAGGATATGGGCATCCTGCGTTCCTTCGTAATGGGTCCCTTTGTAGCCGGCAGTAACCATCAATTCATGATCATTTAGCCAATCAAAATGAGAACCGCCCCATTTGTCGGGGAAACAGCGTTGTAAATTACTGCCATCTCTGTTAACTGTGAATGCAGTTGTATTTCTGTCCGGGATTGCACGTGCCAACCAGAAAATTTTTGTGCCTCCTTTGCTATGGACTGATTGTGCATTACTACATGACCAGAATATGGCCATAACTGCTAAAAACAACACATAATTTTTTGTTCTCATTATTCAGTTTTTAAATATTGTGCAATTTTCATGTATAAAAGAGGACTTAATTTAACGAATTACAAATCTCCTGATTTATCTTTTCAATTCTCGTTTCGTCAATGAACAGGCCTGTCAGAGTTTGTTTTGGCAATAACCGGGATATGTTTTTTGCTACTTCGTCTATTACGCCGCGTGCATCCCAGTTGGAACCGCTTATGAAATGTTGAACTTGATGATAGTTGGCTTCAAGAGTTTCGCTTATTCTCTCTATATTTTTTAAATCGCTTAACACAATCTCCTCAACCTATTGTTTTGCTCTTATGCATGAAATTTTATTTTGTTCTATTTTTGAAAAGTGTCTGGTATTGAGACAGATAATCGCAGATGCCGAACCCATGACCCATTATTACTTCTTCCCGGGAAACAGTTCGTTTATAAGTTCTACCGTGCGTTTTACCAGGATCTGTCCGCCATCCGGACCAACCACACTACTTTGCGCCACGGCGCTGTATCCACCGCCTTTGACAGCCTTTTCCGTGGGAAGGTATGTCCCTCGCCCCGTCAACTGGATGACAAATGTCTGCAATGCCTTGCTCTGCGCCTCTATCCTCAGTCCATAGTCGGTAAACATCTCAAATTCATTCGTGCAGACAACCACATCTCCAATACGCAGCACATGAATTTCAGAATTAACTGTCTGTTCCTTATTGGTTTTCTGGCTCTCATAACGTCGAACCACATCCCTGTTCCATGTCATACGGGCTAACTGCTGAGCAGCCGCTTTAGGATCAGCAGCCATAAGCCCTGCTGCTTTTTCTTGTTCTTCTTTTGATTTTTTATACTCATTCTCTGTGATGATCCTCTTCGGTAAAGTAAGTATTTCGGCTTTGTGAATCAATTTAACATCCGAGTAGCGATCCTGTTCAACCGTTTGATAAACCTCTTCGACAGCCGAAACAAGGCGTCTGGAAATTTCTTCCAGCCGGGTCAGGTTACGAAGCTTGATCATCCGTTCCTCGGCAGCCTGACGGTATAATGGCCTGGGTGACTGATCGCCGGCGGGGCCAATCCATCCAAGAACAACCAGGTCGGGGCCAAAGCGCTGCTTTAATTTCTCGCGGACCGGATGATAATAGTCGGCATTAACTGCGTACAGTTGCTCTACTTCCTGCGCAGGGCAAGGAGCCTCAATCGACATGGCAATTAATTTCCCGCTCTTGTTCCAGAAGAAAAGCACATTTACATCATGGTCTTCAATCCCTTCCATATTCCTGAATTCAGGGGTATTGGTTTTTCCATACATCACGGCCGATCCGTCAGCATATACCGTTCTTCTCTGGTAGGCAAGAGCTGCATGGCTCATTCCCCAGGAAACACTTCCTGGGCTGCGGGATTTCCATGCCTTAACAATCGATTCGGATACCCGTTGAACAAAAAATTCAACATACTCTTCCGGTTGCAGGACACTGTCTTTAGGAATTTCGTACCTGAACGAACAATCTGGTCCATTCTCCATTACGGGTGCAGTGTGGGTATGTGTGGCATTAAGGAAGATTTTGTTCACATCCAAATCCGGCATTTGCTTTCTCACTTCATCGCGGACCGACTGAAGCACTTTATTGGGAATGCCAACCAGGTCGCAGGAGACCATTATCGCCTGATCAATAGAACGGTTTCCCTCTCTTGAATCCAGGGCAACAACGTTAGCTGTCAATGGAGTATCGATTGCCCTGGCGATCCGCAAGTGAAACTGTCCGTCCAGGGCAACAGGCAGTTTGGGTGTTATGTCAACAGTAGCAGTTCCAATCAGCAACTCCTCAGCAAACAAGTTTGTCACATTGCAAAAAAATGCAATCATGATTATGAAAATCATTTTCTTTAAAGGAATTTTTCTGTCTGTTGTTTTCATATTATCACAATTTGATTATTTTATTTGGATAGAATCTGTCAACCTGATATCCTCTGCCGACGCACCAATCATAATGTTGAATTCACCCGGTTCCACAATATAATGCATATTTTTATCCCATAGACCAAGTTCTTTACATGGAATAGAAAAATTTACTGTGACAACATCATTAGAATCGATATTTACTTTTTTAAATCCTTTCAGAACTTTTACCGGGGTTGTAACAGAGCTTATTTTATCATTTACATATACCTGAATAACCTCTTTCCCAGGCATTTTACCTGAATTTCTCACTTTTACAGATAATTTGATGGTATCTATTTCTGTAAGTTCATTTTTTTCAAATTTAAGATCGGAATACTCAAATTGGGTATAACTAAGCCCAAATCCGAATGGAAAAAGAGGGTCAGTTGACGAGAATACATAATCTCTACCTGGTTTTTCAATCGTTCCGGGTTTGTGATAATAACCTCTTCCTGTTGGTTTATAATTATAGAAAACAGGTATATGTCCAACACTTTGTGGAACTGAGACACTAAGTCTTCCTGAGGGATTTACTTCTCCGAAAAGAATTCTGGCAATAGCATTCCCACCTTCTGAACCCGGGTACCATGCCTCAAGTATTGCAGGAATGTTTTCTTTTTCCCACTTGATGCTGTATGGTCTGCCGTGAATCAGTATTAAAACAACAGGTTTTCCCGTTTTGTAAATCGCTCGTATCAAATCAGGCTGAACTCCAGGAGGGGTCAGATCTGATCTGTCGTATCCTTCACCTGAAGTGGGATAAGCTCCCTGGTCAGCCAATTCTCCCCATCCGGTTCCTGCGAGCGACATACTGGTTCCGCCTATCGCCAATATTACAACATCACTTTTTTCAGCAGCCTCCATTGCTTCTTTAAAACCACTTTTATTCAGATCAGTGATTCCGCAACCTTTAGCATGATTTACAGTGACTTTACCGCGGGTAATTTTTTTAATTCCTTCCAGAATTGTAACTCCGGTGTTATTATCTTTCGTTATACTGTAATCCCCGTATTGCACCTGGTCTGCATTCGGGCCAATAACTGCTATCGATTTAATTTCTGACAGATTCAGAGGTAATAAATTATTTTCATTCTTCAGTAAGATTATTGACTCTTCAGCAATTTCACGAGTTAATTTTCGCGATTCTTCAGTATTTACCATACCTGATATATTTGCGGAAGCCTTGTAGGGTTGGTCAAACAGTCCGGCTTTAAATTTTACTGTGAGCATATTTGTAACAGCTTCATCAACAAGGGCAGCAATATCCTTATCCTGTTTTGCCAGTTCTATTAATTCGGAATATGCATAATTGCTGCCTTCCTGGTCAACACCTGCTTTCAGTGCAACAATAGCTGTTTCTGCTTTATTTTCAGTAATATGATGTCTGGTTTGCAGCATACTTACTGCACCGTAATCTGCAAATACATAACCGGTAAAACCATACTCTTTTCTAAGTATATCTCTCAGCAGGGTTTCATCTGCATGCACGGGAATACCGTTTACTTCATTGTATGCCGGCATTACAGAGTATACATTGGCTTCTTTTATTGCTTTTTCAAACGGGTATAAATGCAAATCTCTTAAATCCCGCGGGCCTACTTCTACAGGTGCAATATTAACGCCTGCAACGGGAGTAGAATACGCCACATAATGTTTGGCAGTACTCATGATTTTATTCTCCGGAATCCGCTCTTTTGTAATTTCCGGGGCGCCCTGCATCCCAATAATAAAGGCTTTACCCATTTCGGCAACATGAAAAGGGTCTTCTCCAAAACACTCTTCAACTCGTCCATATCTGGGATCTCTTGCAACATCAAACAGAGGGGCAAAGAACTGGTCACATCCTGTAAGTTTTGCCTCCCGAGCCATTACAGCGGCCATTTCTTTTATAAGTTCGATATTCCATGTACTTCCCTGTCCGATTGTTTGTGGGAAGATCGTTGCATCATAAGCCAACTGTCCGTGGATACCTCCAAGATCTACCTGAATAGCAGGTATTCCAAGTCTTGTTTTAGTTCGAAGATATTTGTCTGCTGCTTCGGAAAATTTTGCAATTCCCTCTACGTCAATGGGTTTATCGGTAATGCTATTCCATCTCGGTGGGTCAAGGCACCCGATGCTCTCTCCTTTAAACAGCTTTTCAAGTGACTCCTCCGTGATCTCCCCTTGTTCGTCCTGTTTTAGTTCCTCCAAACTGACTTTTAGCATTTGTTTGATTTTCTCTTCGATTGTCATCCTGCTTAACAGATCTTTTACCCTCTCTGCTGTGCTTAGTTTAGGATTCTGGTAGGGTAGTTGTTGTCCTATGACTTTTGCCGGAACTATATGGCTTACAACCAGAATTACAAGTGCCAGAATAAATAATATTCTCTTTCTCATGTTTGTCTAATCAAATAGTTCATTGATCATGTTAATTGTATGGTCGGCCAGAATCTGTCCTCAAAGCCTTGGCATAGGATCAGGGTCATTGGCAATCTGAGCTTTCAATTTTTCTATTTCCTTTTTACCTGCCTCGTATTCAGATTGGGTTACGAGCCTCATTGGAAGGGAAACAACCTTTTTTACATTATTTTCCATGGCCCCGATGGTAACCCAGAATGCTTGTATCAGAAGCAAAAATAAAGCAGTAAAAGTAATCCGGCAGAATGATATATAACTTTCAGATGTTATAATTTTTTTTATTAACCTGTTCATAAACAATTGTTTGCAATATCAAAACTGCAAAAGACAAACCAATACCTTCGATTTATCTGTTGCAGTTTTTATTTTTTAAATGTCCCGGAATGAGTCTGTCACTTTTTGAACAACTCATTGATCATTTCGAGCGTTTTTTCAACAAGTTCCTGACCGCCTTCAGGGCCAACCTGTGTGCTGGCAGGCTCTGCTCCATATGACCCACCCATTGTAGAGCGATAAGGAGGCAGATAGCCGTACGAGCCATTAGCCAGTTGAACCAGGAATGTTTGGGTGGCAGAGCTACGTGCTTTAATACGCATCCCATAATCCAGATAGAGTTCAAATGGATTAGTTGCCATTGCTACTTCCCCTATTCTTAATACATTTACTTCAACAGGCAATTTAGGCTGAACTTTTTCAAGTTCAAACCGGGCTTTAACATTTTGTCCACGGGAAAGCCTTTGGTATGAATTGGTTATGTCGGTATACCATCTGCGTTTCTGTTTGATTGACGGATTGTCATTAATCTCTTTCAATAATTGATCGTATTTTGCTTGCCATTCTTTTGATTGATTCAGCGCTTTATTTACATCATTTATATCGATAAGTCTTCTTGAAAGCTCCACTTTTTCCATTTGGTAACCAATTTTGGGATTCCATTCAATCTGGTCTTTCATATAGGGTAATACTGATGTAACAGCATCTGCTATTCTGATTGCAATTTGTTTTCTGAGTCCGGAAGTACGGTCACCTGTTTGTATACTGTCGGGAAACATTAATTTTTGCATCCGTGTTTCAGCCTTTGCCCCAATAAGGAAATGAGGAGACTGGTCCCCTGCAGCACTGCACTGACCAAGGACATAAAGGTTTTGCCCCAGGCGTTCTCTCAGTTCTACTCTGGTATCATGCCAGTAATCGGCGCTAATCTGGTATAAATTTTCAGTTACCTGCGAAGGGCAAGCAATATTTACAACAACTCCGGTAAGGTTTTTCTGATTATCCCAGGTATATAGGAGGTTAACTGAGTGGTCCTCGTAACCCTCTATATGACTGAAATCGGGTATGTTCGTGTTGCCATACATAACTGATTTCCCTGAGGAAGAAACCATTAAGCGGTTGTGTCCGACAACAGCATGTCCTAATCCGTAACTGATGCCCCCGGATTTACGGTTTGACCATGCTTCCTTTGCTGCAGATGCAATCCGGTTGGACATGAAATCAAGGTATGCTGAAGGCGCCATTACATCTAATTCAATCCCATATTTGCTGATGGTATTATCAAAGGAACCGCACAGAGGTGCCGTATGAGTATGAGTAGCGCTGATAATTATGTGATCGGTGTCAAAGTCGTTCAAAACTGCCTTTATTTTTTTCCTGACGGCTTCAACAATTTCAGTGTCAATCGCAACAAGGTCACAGCTTATTATTAATGCCTGGCCATTGGAAGAGGGTTCAGGTGATTCAATTGCGAGAACAGTTGCAGTAACTGGGTCCAAAACACCTTCAGATACTCTGGCAGGGAACTGCCCACGCAGGTCTACCTTCTGGTTTGGCGTTATGTCGGTAGTGGACCAACCTATTTTCATAAATTCTCCCGGAACCATATCAGAGGCTGCCTGCACCTTGAGAGACCAAGATGAGGCACATATCAGCAGAATAAGAGCTGATTTGATAAGCATATTGCATAATCCAGAATTTCTCATTTTATTAATTCCTCATTTAACTGTTAGCATTACATTGTTTTGTTTCAACTTTTCATCCGATGAATCAGTTGCAATGAAAAGTGAATATCTGCCAGGTTCAACCAACCATTTATCATTCCAATATTCCAGTTCTTTTTTACCCTATACCTCGTGTTTTTTACTTTTTACAAATCTTGTATCAGATAATACATGGACTGGAATTCTTTACCAATTTCAAACCTGAAAACTCCGTCGGCATATTTGGAAGGCATGTACCCGGTAATTAATCCCTGCGGATTGATAGACATTACCCGCAGATTTTTTTTATCGGTCTTAATCTCAATGGTTGCTTCAATCACCTCCACCTGCACCGGGCCTTTACCCACGTCCAGTACCTGGGTATGATCGGCATTGTATTTGCTGTTGCTGTTTTCTGCCCTCCCTACGGCTGTTAAAAGCATATTGTCGGAAGTACTTATAGGGCTGTCACTTAACGAACTGATTGCAACGGTGGCAAAATCAGTTTTAACTCTGAAATTTACATCCCTGAGTTTTATTTGTTCTTCTTCACCGACAAAACCATATATTGCTTTGGTTTTTGGAGAATCTATCCAGCCGATCTTTTTATTTAAATTTCTGTAAAGCTCTCCGGTATCAGATGTTACTTCTTTTTTTGCTGACTCAACTACTTCTTCATTGGCGCCAACAATCATATCTCCTTTCGGACTCAATCCGGGCAGCACCGTTTTTACCTTGTGTTTTTCAGCGGTCAGCAAAAGGGATTTCCCCTGGTTTTCCTGGAGATCTTTCAATTGTATATTCACAGTTTTCTCAGCCGTTCTGACATCATTTCTTCTTATGATCAGTGCTGCATGGTAAAATAATCCGAATTTCGCAGGGTCGTTGAATGTATCAAATAATCCACCCCGGTAATAAACACCATTCAATGCTTCTCCGGTTATTGGTTTTGCGATCATATCGACATCTTCATCCGGAATATATCTGTACGTATGGATTGTAAATCCGCCCCACCCCTGCATAGCTCCCACTGCAGCCAACAATAAGGAACTTTCTGCCCTGTACTCATTGGGCCAGGGATTATCCCACTCGGAGACAAAGAAAGGTTTATCCTGCACGCTGTAAAAAGCCAATCCTGGAATCATGTTATTTGTGGTAGCGGTCATAGGCGCATTCATAAAACGCTTGCTGCCATCCCTCCACAATCCAAAATCGTAATAATAGGCATGAGAATCGGTAAAATCAGCCGTTGCCTGTGCAGTCAAATGTGCAGCATTTCTTGTCCAGTTAGTACCTGCAATGGGAATTTTAACTCCTATTTCGCGCATATGGGAAATCATTTCATCATAATAGGCCGTGGTGACTTCGATGAAGAATTTTTGAATGTTATTGTCCTTTTTATCAAACTCAATTTTGCCTTTATCTGCTTTTACTTTATTGCGGGAAGCCCATTCCCGGTATAAATTTTCCAGTTCTGTTCTGTATGGTTCAACAGTTGCATTTTGAGACCATAAATCACATTCATTGGTAATTTCAGTCAGAACGATGGATGGCTCATCCTTATATGCCAGGTTTGTATAGGGATTAATATGTGTCCATAGATCATTGTTAAATTTTTTCTGCAGTTCAATTAATCTTCTGTTGTAAGTACTGTAGGGTTTTGCGGCATCGGGCAGTTTGCCGGCGGCTTCAACGCCATCCCCTGTTTCAAACCGGCGGTAAGTCAGCATATCCAAATATACATAAACCCCTTCTTTTTTCAGGCAATAAATGAGGTAGTCAAGACGATCCAGGCTTTCAGGATCCAAGAAGCGGGTATTGTTCCTGTTTTCACCTCTGCTAAACTGAAATATGTTGGGAGTTGACCATTCTCCGTCGAGTTGGTGGAACCGTACCATGTTAACCCCGATTTTGGCCAACCGTTTTGCCACTTTTTCACTGTGTGCATACGAAGGGAAACATTGCGCACTGTTAAAATTGGTACCCCAGAACCGTGCTTCTGTTCCATCTTCAAAGACAAATTTTTCGCCATCCGTTTTTAAAAAGCCATGTTTGCCGGCAGGTCTCTCCTTTGCATAAACAAAGGAGAGATCTATCGGCATATCATCCCAGGGAAGGGTGTAAGGAATGGTTTTCCTAATTGAATCGTCTTGTGTGGCCATTTCCCTGCCGGGATTAGTAGTGTCGCCCTTGGCATATAGTTGAAACCCCATCAATAATAGAAGAATAACATACAATCCCTTCTTGGCATAAAGGCTTTTCGCAATTTCATTCTTCTGATTTTCAGTAAAACAAGATTCTTTAATCATAGCATTTTCGTTTTTTTACGATACACCAATAAGTTCATTGGGTTCAGTTTGAATTTTTTTTGTCAGTTGTTCCCAACTCTCTATTTCTTTGTAAATATCTTCACTGTATAGACTTTCCCTTCCGGCCATAGTTGCATACTTTATCGCTGTTTCAGGAAATTCACTGTTCAGTAAAGCTGTGAGAAATGCCGCCACTGCCGTATCTCCAGCTCCGGTCGCACTTTTCAATTTTGATTGGTCAACTGTGTAGGCGTTACACAAAATTTCACGGTTATTCCATTTCCCTTCATCTAAAGAAAACCCGGTTCTTTTGTTTAATGAAGAAATATCTCCTGACAGCAGGAATGCACCCCGACGCCCCATTTTTACCAATAGAATTTTAACTCCGGAGTCAATAATCCTGTGGCCTATTTCTTTTACCAGGTCAAGGGGAATTCTATCCACAATTTCAGCATTCCCGGGCATGGATTGAATTTCAGCATATTCTGCCGGCATCATGGTTTGAAGGAGTTCTTCCAGAGAGGGAACAAATAGATCTATGTAAGGAAGTGTTTTCTTTAGTATCACCGGCCAGTTTGCTTTCCCCGATTCGCTTTCCGGGTCGGGCAGACTGAAATCGAGGGATGTAACAACATCCATCTTTTTTACCTCCGAAAACATTTGTGTCAGGTGCTTCCCGTTGTTCAAATAGAACTGCCTTAGCAGTGGAGGATAGCCAAAATGAAAAAGCTTTGATTCTTTTATGGCATCAAAGTCAATATGTTCCGGGCTAAAATATTGATTGCAGCCGGGCGATTCCAAAAATATGCGGTCAATCCCGGGTGGGGCGAGTACAATGCTGAAAGCCGTACCTGAACTACCGGTTTTAACCATATGGATGGTAACTCGAGCACGCGTTAACCTGTCCTCTGCTATTTTGCCCATTAAATCATTACCAATCAACCCGTTTAAGAATACTTTCTTCCCAAATTTTTCCATCATCATGCCTGTGTTCGGCACCACACCCCCCAAAACAAAATTCATTCCCTCGATTTCAATTAATTTCCCGGGCTTAAAAAAGCTGGAAATGTCAGCTTCAACAGATGAATTTTTTCTGAAATCCAGTATTAAATCAACACAGGTATAACCGGCAACAACAGCATCGTACTTTTTTCCCATAACCTGCTTTTTATACAACTTCAATGTTTTTTAAATGGCAATACTCCTTCATTGCTTCGGAATGATCACCATACGCAATAATATAGTGCTGCCCTGCTATTTTTTGTGCGAAATCATCTACTGGAGCATCCAGGTATATTTCGAGGCTGGGCAACTGAGGAGCAGGGTAATCCCATCCGGCTTCTTCCCAGGCTTTCAATTTTCCCTCCCCGGTGCAGATATGCATGGTGTAACGCTCGCCGGTATTGAATAACCTGGCTAAAGTAAGCTTGCCGGTTTTCATCGTTGAAACATTCAACAGGCCACCGCTGATATTGCCAAATGCCGCCGGTTTCACTTTAACTTTTCCCTCAACGACCTCTGATGGGACATAATCGGGGACTCCCATTAAAACACTGTTTTCAAAAAATTCATAAAACTCAAGATAGGCAGCCTTTTGACCGGTAAGGTGTTTTACAACCAATTGAGTAACTGCGCCCATGGTATCATTCTCGGGAATAGTGCACAAGTTCAATTCATCTGAGAGCAGCATAAAAATCATAGCTGGAGGGAATTTCAGGAGCTTTTTCATCCCGTCCACATCTTTCAGTGACAGGGCATCTAACTTGTTTTTTTCCGTAATCTCTTTCAGCGCCAGGTAGTAAGAAATGCCTTTCTTCAAAAAACCTTCATCTGCTTCTTTTTCAAAATCCCACTCTCTTTTTATCTTTTCCAAGATATGCTGAACTTCTTTTTCCTCGACTTCTTTGCTCAGCCGGAGCATTTCCAGCATTTCGAAATACACAATCTCGGTGCCGATTATTTTCCTCAGAGAAAGGCTTTCATAAAGCGTATTGTAAAGTTTCATGTCACGAAAGCCCATCATGCCGACTTTTGTGTTTTTCAGGTTTTTAGCAGCGGTTGCTGCCAGTAAAAAGTTTTTTATTTTATCAAGCGGGGAAGGTTTACCGATAATATTGTAAACATATTTAAATTTATACCCCAGATCTTCGAAAACTTTACGGAGGGCGGTGGTTCCTGCTTGCGGAGCGGGGGTTATCACCCTTCCGTTTTCCTCTTTGCCAGCCAATCCCCATAGGATCATGGGCTTCTCTTTGAACTCTTCTGTTATGGAAATTACCGCATGTGAAGGTATCCAGCCGGCCAGGCACAGGATGAGCGAATCAAAATCCCCCTGCTTTAAATCACGAATGGCTCTTTGGACATCTTTCCCTTCCGGATCGTCTGTTACATGGTCGGTTGTTGTTATTTCCACCCCAAGGGATTCTACTTCTTTCCTGGCTATTAAACACATTTGTTTAATTAACTCCTGAGGGGAGTTGACTTCCCCGAACCCTACAAATGCAGTTTTTATTGTATTCATCTACTTTATGGTTTTTTTGTAATTGATAATTCCTAAGAAGGTTATATAGCACAAACAGACCAGAGGAACGATAAATGAAAATGTAATAGTGGTGATATCTGCTACAACGCCCATAATCATGGGTATAAAAGTACCCCCTACAATCATGGTGACGAGCAACCCTGACAATTCATTCTGATGCTCCGGCATGTTGTCGATGGTAATGGAAAAAATCAGAGGGAAAATATTGGCAAAGCCGAATCCAATAATAAGAATTCCAATGATTACCATGGTCAATGAGTTTGAGAATAGAATAAGCAGAACACCAAGTACGGCGAATAACCCGGTAACGATTAATAAACGGGTAGGGGCAATAAATTTCAGGAAAAAGGAACCCATAAATCTTCCCAGGAAAATAGGAAGGTAAAACAACGACCAGCTTATTACAAGGCCCAATTTTTCGATCGATATTCCGAATTTATCGCTTAACAGGATGGGAGCATGTGAAGCAACGGCAATTTCAACCCCGCAATAGATGAAAATACCCAATACCATAGCCAGCACGTAGCCGTTTTTAAGTAATTCAAGAGAGGTTTTCAATGTGGCAGAATGCGTCTTTTCCTGTTTTACTTCGCGAACATTAGACAGGTTGAACCATAGAATGGCAGCCAAAACGATAGATGCATAAACAGGGAATAATATACTCCAATCAAGCCTAAACAAATTAAACATGAGCGGCGGAACTAAAAATCCAAGGGAGGAGCCAATGGTAATAAACGCCTGTGCCCTGGCTAAATTTTTGGAATAATGCCCCTCTTTAGAAACATCTCTCACAAAAGGGTTACCCCCAACCTGCATAATGGCGCCACCGGCGCCAATAAACAATACCGATGCCAGTATCCTGTAAAATTGTTCCATTGGGTAACTGTCAACAGCCATCTTCCCGTACATGCCCGATATAATAGGAATCAGCAAACCTGCTAACATGATGCCCAATCCGAGGTTTAAAATAAACACTTTCCCTTTTTTATCCTGGAGGATTCCCATTGGGATCGCCAAAAATCCAAACATCAGATATCCCAGGAATGGTAACAGGGTGGCAACAGTTATGGAAAGAGTGAATGATTCTCTGGCCAGGCTTACCATCGGACCGGCGGCATCGACCATGCCCATGGTAAGAAAGATTAAATAAACAGGTAAGAGCTTTTTCAACGGACAAATGGTTTTAATTCAACAGTGATCTTAAATAATTGATCATTTTGGCTTGTACACTCCATAAAAAATTACAGTGTATTTCAATTACCAAAATTACTCTCTTAGAAACCTTAAAAAACGACTATTTTTTCGGATTATGACACTATATTTGCATTATCGGTAAAGCAAGAATGGTTTTTGGGTATAATACACTGATTAATGATACCAAAACTTGAAAAAATACCATCTGCCGCGCTATCCTCAATTGCTGTGAAAAGGGAGATTACTCCCTATATGGATTATCCTTGGCATTACCATCCGGAGTATGAAGTCATCTTTGTTGAAAAAAGTTACGGTATCCGTTTAATGGGAAACCATTTCGGGTACTTCAACGATGGTGATTTGGTGTTTATCGGCCCAAATCTTCCGCATGTCTGGCGAAACGACCAGGATTTTTATAAAGGGAATAAGGAGCTGTTTGTAGATGTTTATGTCATCCATTTCAGAGAGAATGCTTTAGGCAGGGATTTTTTTCAGCTTCCTGAATTTTCGCGAATCAGGAAATTATTTCAATTGGGCCAACAAGGAATGTATATAAAAAATCAGGGGCATCGGGAGGTGTCTGAATTGATCAAGTCAGTTTACAATTCGTCAGGAGTAGAGCGGTTGACTTTGTTTCTGAAGACCCTTGAGACATTGGCCGGATTAAGTGAGTATGAACTATTATCCAGTCCCGGTTATGTCAACTCAGTCAACGAAACAGATACTGACCGTATCAGTAAAGTAATGGAGTATTTAATGAATAATTACACGCGTGATGTTCAACTTGAAGAAGCAGCCCAACTTGTCAATCTGAATAAATCATCATTCTGCAGGTATTTTAAATTGCGGACCCATAAAACATTTTCTGAATTTTTAAATGGAATAAGAATTGTTCATGCATGCAAGTTGCTGACAAACTATAACATGACAGTTTCCCGGATCTGTTATGAAGTAGGCTATAATAACATTTCGCATTTCAACAGACAATTCAAGAGGATAACCGGGTTAACAGCGAAAGAATACCAAAAAAAGTACTTAAACAGCGCCATGTAATTTTACTCCTTAAAGGGGGTTAATCGATTCAAAATGACGGTACGGGGATTTACGTTTCGCTATTAAGATTGAAAACCCGATTGAATCTTGATGGAGAGGCATTTTACAGGGTTTTGAAATCTGTCAGGTCGTATATTTATTCCTTTCATGGCTAAGTCCTCTACCGAAGGAACCTGCCCTGATAGACCTTCCAACACGCAACCCGGTTCTCCGCAGCCTGAACACCCCGCCTTTACTTCTTTCCTTATTTAAAATCATTCTAATTAATAGAGAAATTTCCTGAAGGTGTTTCAGCTTTTTGAAATTCATTTACATTTGTAGGTACATATTTGCATTTATCTGAACAATAACGTATTTTCAACCATTCAAATTCCTGTAAGATTATGGCGCCGGTCAATAAAAAAGCTCTACTCCCTGTCCTGTTTGGTTTCTTCATTATGGGATTTTGTGATATCGTCGGCATTGCAACTACCTACGTGAAGGCTGACTTTAACCTTAGCGAAACCCTTGCCGGGTTTGTGCCTTCGATGGTATTCCTGTGGTTCCTGCTGCTCAGTATTCCGGCTGCCCTGCTTATGAACAGGGTGGGCCGCAAGGTGACGGTTCAGATCAGTAATCTGGTCACCATCCTCGGTTTGATGATCCCGGTGATCTCCTATAACTTTGTGACAAGCATGGTGACTTTCGCGATGTTGGGTATCGGGAATACCATCCTGCAGGTGGCATTGAATCCGCTGCTCACCAACGTGGTGTCGTCGCGCAATCTGACCAGCTCACTGACTACCGGACAGGTGATCAAGGCGGTTTCCTCGTTCATGGGACCGATTGTTGCCGCTCTTGCGGTGAAATGGTTCGGAAACTGGCAGTATATCTTCCCGATATTCGCGGCAGCCACCCTGGTTTCGACTGTCTGGCTCCAGTTGGTACCTATCCCGAAGGAAAGCCTGTCAAACCAGGATGCCTCGTTCGCCATCACTTTCCGCATTCTGAAGGAGAAGCCAATATTGCTCAGCTTTATCGGGATTGTCATTTTGGTTGGACTCGACGTGGGCATGAACACCGTCACTCCAAAGCTGCTGATCGAGCGGACCGGGATTGACATCGCGACTGCCGGACTGGGATCGAGCGTCTATTTTATCTTCAGGACTGCCGGTGCGTTCATCGGGGCCATCCTGCTGACACACATCAGCGAGATCAGGTATTTGAAAATCAATGTGCTGGTTGTGCTGGCTGCACTGGCGCTCCTGTTTGTGGCTCAGGGATATACGTTCATCCTGGCAATGGTCGGGGTGATTGCCTTTCCCCTCTCCTGTGTATTCCCGATCATCTTCTCGCTGGCCCTGAAATCGCTGCCCGAAAAGGGGAATGAAATCTCGGGACTGATCATCACGGGAGTCTTTGGCGGGGCATTGGTTCCCCCGCTGATGGGATGGCTGACCGACCTCTTGGGCAATCAGTCGGGGTCGCTGTTAGTCTTGCTGGTGTGCATGACCTA
>CAZLDP010000009.1:0-18699 GCA_964558145.1 uncultured Prolixibacteraceae bacterium
CCCCTGAAATATTTTTCGCTCCAGGCGATCCGCATCATTGACTTATCCGGTGTTATCCAAGGGCCACCGGAGGCACTCCACCCGATGCAGTTCATCAGGGAAAAAGATAAGCCCAATCGCTTGCATTCTGAGGCTGTATGACGGACCATTTCGAACCATTCCGGGGTAAGGTGCCTGACTGGTTTATCAATATAAACCGGCGTCGATTCTGTAATCTTACCTTCCACAACAAAAAGCATTACTCCTCCTATTCCGGCATTATTCATCTCTTCGAGATCCATCGTGATGCCTTTTTTTGTAACATTCCCATTCATCCAATGCCAGAATGTATGGGGCCGGTATGAATCAGAGGGAGATATAAATCCTTTTTCCAGTTCATCCGTACGTTCCTGTGAGGATTCAATACTTAGTGATCCGGGTATCTCCGATGTTTTTGGTTCCTCCCTAATGCTCATCATTGACAGGAAAGGGAACAACAAAACAGATAATAATACCGATTTAATCAAGATTTTATTTTTATTCATAGTTTAATCATCTTTCAATCTCTACCTTTTCCCGCAATTATCATTTCGGTCAAATCAATAATCACATATGATTAAATTATCTCAATAATTTTTGACTTTCCCATGATTTGCATGTTGCTAGACAACGAGTTTAAAGAGATACTGACTATTCCCAATAAAGACGCTGACCAATTTCTTTTAACCTATTTAAATAGCGTTCCATTGAAATATCCTGGACAGGCACATTCTCTTGCAGGGCATGAATAGCTGCAACTCCTGCCGATTCACCCACAATCATGAAAGTCGGCTCCATTCTTGCGGAAGCATATCCCAAATGGGAAGATGAGAACAATACCGGGACTAATAAATTGGTACATTCATATTTGGGGGGAACAATTGCGCGATATGGAATAGGATAAGGAACATTTGTCGGGCCGCGCCCCCCTCCAACAAACATATTGCCTTCAATGGCCACAAATACTGAATCATTTCTTTCAAACCAAATCCTTCTGGAAGGATAAGTGTCAATTCCATACTGAGCCAAACCTATAGGATCTTCAACATGGGTTCTGTTATAAACGTCATGTTCTGTAATCGTATAAAGTCCCATTAAACGGCGGCTGACACGTATGTATAGTTGATGTGGCCATCCATTTGTTTCCGGATGATGAAATTTGTCGAGACCCAGGCTTGCAGTTTTTTCTCTGAAATCTTGGGGAACCCTTTCATCGGTTGACATAAAATGATGAAGACCCCGGAAATAATCCTGGTAATATTTCCAGATGCGCGCTTTTGTAACATAATCGCCAGCAGCATACAGATGATTTATCCCCAGGGGCGCCATGGTAATCAGTGAACTTCGCTCATAATTGTATTCTCCAGCATTCATCCAGCCAGGGAAAATCCAACTTAGTCTTTCATTCAGTTCATTTTTATCTTTGCAATTTTTTTTGATATATTCCACATAACGACCAACCAATTCATAATCAAACGCGCTGTATTCATCCGGAGGAGTTATTTGTGCCCTTCGTTCGGGATCTGAAGTAACATAAAACCTGTAGTTATACGCCTGTGTGTATTGATCTCCTGCCCCAAGTGGTTTCCCGTGATCATTCTCAACCATAGGCAACAATCCACTTTGGGGATCGTCTGGTACAACAAACGGACTAATCGGAGTGATGTTTCCCAACGGCCTAACTCCGGCTAAATCTTCATTGTAGTCTAAAATGGATTCTCTCCCAATTCGATTTGTAACACCAGACCTGGCCATCAATTCCCCTTCATAACTTGCATCAATAAATATTTTTGATTTTATTCTCAGATCTCCATAAATTTCAGCTTCACCTACCGGACAACCCAATTCATCAAAAGGTGCTAAATCAAAAACAGCTTCCTTGATATTTTGCTTTTCTTTTACTGTAAAATTAACCCTATGATCATAAATAACTTTGATATCATGCTCTTTTAGAAGGTTAATGAAATCTTCTCTTACGTATTTGGGGCTCATCGATTCCAGACTAAGGCGCCATGCCTTTTCAAGGGTAATCGAATCTTCTTCTGTACGAACCCCCAATTTTAACATTAACTCACGAGTGGTTCCGCCAACCGCCTCATAATTAACCATATCCTGAAGCGGTTTAAGTCCTGCTCCCAGCATTCCACCCACCCATCTGCCGGGTTCAACAATAATTACATCAAATCCTGCTTCCTTTACCGTTATGGCTGCAAGAATTCCGGAGGGCGTGGCGCCATAAATCAATACATCCGTTTGATAATAGTTTGGCTTGTTTTCGACACTTCGACTGCAACTGAGCGTGATAGCCAACAATAATAAAATGATGTTTTTTCCCATACCTAATATTTTAATTCCTGTTTATATTCCATTGTTTTTTCGAAAACTTCTTTTCCCAATTCCTGACTTACCTGTAAATGAACCAAAGGAGCTTTTAAAAGCAGTATGTCAACATCACAAAAATGTCACAGGGAAAGAAGGTACAATACAAGATCGTTAACCTCCGATTCCGTTAAATTTGATGTATTCCCTCTTATATTTTTATGATTCCCTTCTGTTATTACTTCTTTAATTGTTGAATACCTTCCATCATGAAAGTATGGTCCTGTCCTCCACAACTCAATCAGCGACGGGGTGTCAAATTCCACCTGAGGAATATAATCCCCCTTTTTGTCAATCGTGAAATCATTGGCTGAATGAGTCCCAACATTGTGTGTCTTTAAATCAGTATAATATGGCTTTGGGTGACATTTAACACATCCAACTTCCTGACTGGAAAATATTTTTTCTCCCCGTTTAGCTGATTCGCTCAACCTATTATTTTCAAGAAAAGGACTTGGTACGGGTTCCAACGATTTTAAAAATTCATCAATGGCTTCAGGGACTTCTTCCGGTTGAACGGAAAAGAGTATATACTGGATTCCGGAACGAACTGCTGTCTCAGCATCCTTTCGGATGCCCGTTGTCATCACAGGCGGTGTTTTATGCGATAGCAGCAATGATTTTGTCCCTTTCGGATTACCAATTCCGTCGTTCAACAAATCCCAGTTCAACGCATCCGCTCTTCCGTCAGGATGACAACTTGCACAACTTTGCCATTGTTGGAAACATATTTTCCCACTGTGAAAATACATTTCTCCTTTTTCAACGGAAGTAAGATCATATTTCCTGAAAATCTGAATTGGAATCACCCGTGCCGGATCTTGTTTGAAATCGATCATCCCCAGATTCCCTGTAAAGTAATTGGCAACATAAAGTTTTGAGTCACCAGTTATCAGCAATTCACGAGGACCAATTCCGCCTGATTTCACTCTTCTCCGGATACCCGATAAAAAATCAAGATCCCGGCATACTTTCTTACCTTCGGTTCCGGCATTTGATTTTTGTAATTTTTCATGTAACGCTTTACGGTCCAGAATACTCAACTCGTCAGTGCCAAAGTGGGAAATGCATAAATAGTTACCGTCGGGAGTGCACTCAATACCCCAGGGGTTGGCAGCCCCATCATTGGCCCTGTCCAGCAAGAGCGTATTCTGATATAGATGGTTCCTGACATCAATAATACTTAATGCATTGGCATTCATCCAACCACCTTCTACCCGTGTAGTGGGAAGTTCATAATGCGCTAAAAGATGAGTTATATAAGCAAAGTTCCCGTCAGATGAAATGACAATATCTTTCAGACCAGTACTGCCATTTGGCAAGTTAATATGATTAACAGCCTCTCTCTTTTCAATATCAATTACTGTTATTTCAGAACTGACGGGGCTGACATTTGAAGGTTGAACGGGTAAATGATTTACAACAAACAGAAATTTACCATCTTTAGTCAAAGCTGCACTTATCGGTTCACCGGGGACCGAAATCCGGCTTATTACCTTCAACCTGTTTAAATCCACTACCGAAATTGTACGGGCAAACCGGTTGCAAACAAACAGAAATCCGGAATTATTACCGATAACAGGGGAAACAGGACTATGACCAACCGGAATCTCATTAATTATTTTCTTCCTTTCACTATCAATTACATAAACAACCCCGTTACTTAAGCCGGCACTGACATAAATTGATTCACCATTTTCTGAAATTGCAATTCCTGTTGGTGAATTTTCAAGAGAAATCTTCTTTTTTAATCTGAAATTGTCAATATCAACCGTTGCAATCTGATTAGTCTTGTCAGATGCAATGACCAATTCTCTCCTGCTTGAAATAAATTCTATTTCGGAAGGAAATTTGAAATTTTTCTGCTGACTATTTCTCCCACAGGAGCAAAAAACAATCACGATCAGTAATGTAGTCCATTTATTCATAAACAAAAAATATGAAAGGATAGAACAATATTGAATATTCCTGAATACCATCATATACTATCAAGGCATTTTTATGAAATCTGGCAGAATAATATCTTTACTCCTCTCTTCCGGGGTAACTTTTAACCTGACGATTTTATTCTGCTTATAATCTACTTCAATTGTTGTATTATAGGGAGCGCTGAGCTTAAAGTCAACATCCCATTCTTTCGGCCAGGCAGGCAACAAACGGATCTCTCTATCATCACACTGCAACAACATAACCTGCAATGATTTAAGTAGCACCCCTCCATGACACTGGTCAGGAGTACCATCATAATTAGGTCCCCAAAAAGCCGGGAAACGGAATTCCTTATCCCATTTTGATGCTCTTTCAAGTATTCCTGTTTTAGCTTCAGATGTCAATCCGAGTAGGGCAGCAAAAATGTCATCCTGCCTCCATCCGTAAGAACCTTTTGGATTCCTGGAGTAGTAGGCGTTAATTGCTAAATCAATGTCAGGCTTCCCACTTCCATAGAGTTTGAAAGGGAAGACAGGATATAATTCAGGAGCTTCTACGTTGTTATAATCCGCAAATTTTTCAGCAGGAGCCAACATCTTTTTATTATTAACTTCCATGACAGGCAGCGGAGGCAAAATCTTATCCACTTTAGCAATTAATAATTTCAGGCTGTCTGATAATAAATACTGTGGCATTGATGCCACTTTTTCAACCAAATAATGCAACCCGGCCACTTCGGGAGTGGAATTAGTACAGATCCACCAGGTTTCAAGAGCCTGTGATGGCTCAAGTTTTAAATTTCCTTCAGTGTCCGTGTTATAATGTTGCTCAAAAAACAATATTACCTGTTCTGTAAAAGGTAAAAATTTTTCTTTTGCAAATTTTTCATCCCTGGTATATAAATAGTAGTCGTACATCATGGATGCAAGTTCCAGACCACAAACCCATTCGTACTTGTGCCACCTGCTCTCCTGAAGCTTTTCCTCTTTTACATCTATATGCTTAAATCCCCAGGATACAGAAAAAACAGATCCCCAGAAGTAGGTACATTCCGGGAACAGGGCTCCTTTATGTTTAAAAGCAATATTCGTCCTGTACTTTGCCAGAGGCAACTGTGCAAGATACATATTAAACAGGGGTTCCATCATCTCAAAATCACCACTTGCCGGCATGGAAATATAGGGAAGTCTTGAGTTCTGCCACCAATAACCCGGCCCCCAAAGACGGTAATCAGCAAATCCATCCATTCCTTCATAATCGACTGTAAATATCGATCCGTTAAATTTTATCGGATATTTTCCTCTTCCGGCACAAGCATTTATGAAACGCTGTAATGCATACCCGCGTGTCAGCACTTTGCCTTGGCTTTCAATTCCATTTGGTGTTGTTACTGTGTCATTGCATGAAATATTAACCCAGCTTCTTTCCCAGAATTTGTGCCACCAATCTTTGTGAAAATTAAATCTGTCTACTATTCCTAAATTCTTATATTTCTCTATGATTTGATCAACTGAATTCAACCACTTTTCGGGAGTCGAGGGGTGCAGGGTATTTACATAAATTGATAAATCCCTCTTTTTCCCTCCTTTGCTGTAAAGTGTTGTTTCATCGCTTTTTTCAAATTTATCACCGATAATTACAGCGCCAAAAATCCTGTCTTTTAAAGGATTTTCAAGCCCAAAATCATACAGCCCCTGCATGATCAAATTAGTCCTGAATCCTGTAGTCTCAGGATTCAGATGATACCACACAATTTTACCAGGAACATTCATTGTATAATCCGGTTGGAATAACATAGGGCCATATATTTCAGGGATGGCATTCAAATCGCTTGCAACTAAATCTTTAATTGTATCAGCCTTTGTACGCCATATCTCGCTTTTCGCAATTATTTCAGTTGTTTTGGGGGTCTCTGCTTCAAATTGTACTACAGGATTGTTTGCATCAACCCATACAATGAATTTAACCTGCTCTTTCCCTTGCCCTGCTTTTATTTCTATTGTTCCATCAGTAAGATTCAGGATTTGAGTGAATAAGGTTGCATTTTTAAATGGATTGGGAGAAATATTGATTTTAACTTTCCCGATTTTTATTAACCTACCATTTTCATCCCAAGAATCTGTCTTACATAAATAAAAACAGATATTTCCCTCTTCCTCGACCCACAGATTAATTCCCATGTCACCATTTCCAAGTGGCACTGAGTTTTTTGAGCTATTTCCTGGGGAATTCCAGACAATATTGTATGTTCCAGGATTATTTGCTTTTAACTGCAGGACAAAAAATAAAATAATAATAAAAAACTTTGTTCTCATAAAAAAAAATTGAAAGGTTCCCCAAATTAAATATTACACATAGAGCAACTACTTTAAAATCAGTTTCCCAGCCCGATCAGCCTGCCAGCTTTCTCCCTGAGTACCTTCCCAGCAATGCCAGTTGCCATACTCATTGATAAACGCACACACATTAAATGCAACTTCCATATTCGGTTCCGGTCGCAATCCGGTAGCTTTCAAAGGAACTGCCCACTCTCCAATCCATCCTGAATTATTAACCGCTGAGACAAATTGAATTTTTTTGTCAAGCCCTTCAACTGCTTTTTCAGGGGCTTCTCCATCAGTGATACTTTGAACTTTCCCGTTAGCATAGGAGCGAATAACATATGTTACAGGTTTGCCTTTGTAGTTTCCTGAAAATGAAATTTCAACGCCATCATTTTTGCCCCATGTTTCTCCTTCTGACAAATTCTTTATCCTGAACATATCAGCTACAACGGCGATGTATAGGTATTTTTCATCATACGATAATTTCATAAATACCGGCCTGCCACTGTTCGGATGGCGTGAGAGCTCCCTATTCAGGAAATAAGTTTTCCCTGGCCATTCATCTTTTGCAATTTCCCCGTCAATAACAGGAGATCTTTTTATATGAAAAACCTCAATTGGCTCGGTTTTACGGGATGGAAGAGGAATATCCGGCATAAGCGATTCAATTGTAAAAGGCTTTGTTATATCCCTTTCAAAACTTCCTCCACTGAATATTTTATTGCCCTTCCAAACGCTAATGCCGTTAGGCTGTGTTATATCTATTCTGCCAGGAGCAATAAGGGTATTATCTTCAAATGAAAAATTGGCTGAAGTTTGAAACGACAAAACCATATCTCCATCGGTAATAAACGTATTATTGCGTATAGTGGAATTAAAAGCAATATGATTATGGACAGGCCTTGAAACGTTAATAGATATATTATTTTCTATTATACAATCATGAGTGCCTTCATCAAGATAATACGAGCTTATTCCATATCCTTTCCCCTCCGATTTTATATCACGAACAACATTCCCCCGTAAAATCGATTCATAACCACCTCCAACATATATTGCAGCGCCATCTTGTAACTCAAGCATAACCCTGTAAATAAGGTTTTCTTCTATGAGGTTTCTTATACAGCAAACATTCATTCCGCAGTAAGGAATATCATGTACTTCATTTCGATAGATATGTTGATCTTCTCCCATTGCTGACAACCCGATAGCGCTTGGATAGTACAATCCGACATGATGGATATGATTTCGTACACATAATAAGTTGGTGCCGCTTTGCCAGATACCTGTGCCTCCTGTATGATGAACATGACACTCGACAATGCGGCAATCCTTTAAGTCCAATGCATGAATTCCATTCCCACCAACATTTGAAATTTCAAGTTCGTTCAAAATGCAATTCCGCGCATAGGAGATACTAACTGCTCCGTCTAAATTTGAACATGTAGACCCGGCAGTCATAAACGGCACATTCGTGCATTGAAATTTAAGGCCATGAATCTGAATATTCTCTGCATATTTATCTGAATTGCCAGTAATCCGGATAATTCTCTCCATTTCAGGAACAACTACTTTCACCTCAGACATATTTTCTCCTTCAAGTGGCCAGTATACAAGTTGGGCATGTGTTCTGTCGTGGTACCACTGACCTGGCTTTGTCATTCCTTCACGGGTATTATAAATCAAATAGTCATTTTTCTCCATACTGCCCAGCGGGAAAATGGCGCGTGAAGAAAGAACCAATTCATGACTGTTTGTATCGTTAAGCAATATGCCGGTAAGTGATTCATTCCATATATGGTAAATGCGTACTTCGGCATTCTTTGTATCCAAAGATGCTGGTAAATCGCCTGGTTTGTACTGTAACCTGGTATAATCTTCACTTTTTGGCTGATTTGCCCAAATCCCGCCTTGATGCTGCAAGTCAAATTTATTTTTATACAATAATGTTCCTTTCTCCGGCATTCTGGCTTTTTCAGCTAAACGTCCATTTACAACCAATGACCTGATATCCCGGATTCCTTCCTGGGAACTGGACAAATCAACTTTCCATAATTTCTCCCCATCCTTTTCCCATCCGGTTATTATGCTACCACCGAAAAGCGTTGCCTGACCAACCGAATCCGCTACAATCGTCAAACCATTATCCCTGCTATCAAGTTCCAGTGTCTTGGTCAAATAGTATTTCCCTGGCATTACTACCACCCTTTTATTCCTGGCACCCGATTTCCTCGCTAAATCACGCGCTGCTTCAAGTGTAGCCAATGGTTTGTTAAATGTGCCCGGATTATTATCAGACCCTTCTGATGCAATGATAAGTGTAAGGTTCTCCTTAATCTGCGGATATACTGACTTAACCGGTATTATTCCAAAGATAGAGAGCATCACGCATATATAAATCCGGGAAAAATTGCTGAAAAATGTAATAATCGAGTATTTTTTCATTCTCCATTATTTAAAATAACTCCAGAACTCTTCCTCCATCTTTTTCTCATCTATATCTGTGTATACACTTACCTTTCGTTTAACCGTACCGGTGGGTGTGTCAACCATTTTTTCGTTTGCCCATTCAGGATTTGTAATTGCATATATAAGAGCCACATCCCACATCGTCCAATAACCATCCTGGGTGCCGCTATAATGCGGGTCCCTCCATCTTTCCCGGATAAATGCACCTATCCCTTTTTCTCCTTCCAGCCTGGCAATAGAACTTTTACTGTGGAATCTCAGCTTTCCGCTAACATTATTGGGAATAATATGAAATTCAAGTTCCTTTGCATCACAAAGTACATCAAAGGCATCTAAATCATTGGCTATATTAAACTCTCCCTCTCCTGTCCACAAATTATTATCAAAGTCATATGTTTGTCCTAACCAGTAAAGAGATATCTTTTTTGCGATTTCAGGACACATCATTATGGCTGAGGCCACATTTGTAACAGCTCCGGTACTGATTATTGTCAATTTTTCATTTTCAGGTAATTCAAGGGCTTTTTCAATGATAAAGTCAGAAGCTTCACTTTGACGAGATTTGTTATTTTCACTTCCCCTTTTGTAATATATTTTTTTTTCACTTCCCTTTAATGCGGGGATTTCATCCCGATCCAGCAATTGTAAAATGATTACATTTAACAACCAACTGGTATATGCAGAGTTGTTGTTCAGGCAGGGTTGATGCTTTTCTTCTTCTGTTTGGTTCCTTCCATCCCATTGCGCTGCTGTTAAGCCTATGATTTCAAGTTTCTCCGATTTAAAGGCTGCTGTAATAGCTAGCAGATCATCCAGTTCATTGTCAGTGTCAGCATCAATTATAACATTTCGAATTTGAGCACTCATAACTGTGGACAACGAAAGTGCAATCAACAATAATAATCCTGTTTTCTTCATGATAACTCCATTTCTATTTTTGTTCTTGGATAAAGCATATTCGTTTTTCAATTTTGGTATGTAAAGCAATTCGTATTATCAACCAGCTTATAACCTGCTACCAGTTATCAGTCCTGAAGGGTGATACAGGCAGGCCATTATAACCAAACAAGTTGCCAATAGCGTCATTTGAAAAGGAAAATCTAGCGGCAACCGGTGCCTTTACTTCTTCTGACCAAACTACAATCGTATTCTCATCAATCTTCGCACAGGCAGGGTGAAATTTTCGTTCCTCTCCGGCAATCTCGAAACAATGCAACTCTTTCCCTCTCATAACAAGGCCCTTGTCGGCATTGGAAAAAATAATCCTTATCCTGTCTTTTTCAATTTTAAAAGATTCATAGACCGGACTTTTACAGGCAAGTCCTTCCACTCCATATACTTCCGCCAGGGCGCAGTTTGCCAACCTCATTCCCACATCCAGCTTGTTTCGTGGATGGCCTTCATTAATATCGTCTACAAGGTCGCTAACAACCACCATCGCTGTCTTAGGAATATCAAGGCATTTTAATTGGGCCTCGCGAATGTAGGCAGCCCGGTATCGGTCTTCAAAGGCATAAGGTGCAATCTGCACATATAAAAACGGGAAGGCATTTTCAAATCCATGTCTCCATTGCTCAATCAGGGTTCTAAATAACTTTTGATAACCTTCAGGAGTTTCGGCATTGCCTTCTCCCTGGTACCAGATAACACCGGCGATTGTAAACGGCATTAGAGGGGCAATCATCGCATTATATACAACTCCTGGTTTTGTAAGTTTCCAGTCATATTTTATTAATCTTTCAGCGCCTTCTTTCAACAGCGGATCAGCATCGACTGTTTCTTTGCTTACCCATACTTCAGCAGGAGTGCCTCCCAGACTTGCATTAATAATCCCTATAGGGATGTCCAGGTTCTCATGTAAATGTCTTCCGAAGAAATATCCAACGGCGCTGAAAGAACGCATAGTTTGAGGTGAACACTCTTCCCATTTGCCAAAGCAATTTTCCTGCGGAGTTTCACTTGCAGTTCTTTTTACATTAAATAATCGGATCTCTGGGAAATTGGCATTTTTAACCTCATTTTCTGAATTGTTGAATTGATGCTCAGCAGTTAATTCCATATTTGATTGCCCCGAACATAACCAAACCTCACCAACCATAACATTTTCAAGGACAATTGTATCTTTTCCCATCATAAACAGCTTGTAGGGGCCTCCGGCCGCAGGAGTTTTTAACTTAATCTTCCACTTAAGATCAGGTGAAACCCATGTCTTAATTGTATCCTTACTCCAACTCCCCGTAACCTTTATTTCATAATGATAATCACCCCAACCCCAAACAATGACTTCGGAGTTTTGCTGCAACACCATGTTGTCGGTAAATAATGAAGGAAGCCTGATTTGTGCATTTAATGAAATTACCGTCGTGAGTAAAATCAGGAAAATGATTCCTTTTAAATTGCTATTCATGCCAACGATTATTTTAACATCAATAAACAGAAAAGATACTTTCTAAGCTTCACAATGTTTTTGTTTAAGTTGTTATAACTAAATGGATAGATCATTCATTCAATGAATTAAGATCAGAACCAGAAAACGGCATAAAATAAATTCGGAATTCTTTTTCTCCCCATATATCTTTTAATTTCTCTGCCGCCTTATTGTCATAAAGGTAATGTTTGCCCTTACTTTGGCCATAAATACCTAACGATGAATTCTCATACTGGACATACTTATTCCTTCTCAATATGGGGAGCCACTCTTTTCTCTTAGCTTCTATCGAAAGCAAATGATTCCGTGAACGATCAAAAACATTACCTTCAATGAAAAAATTAAATGCCTTATTATAATGATCCCAAGACTTGATATGGGCAGCTCCACCCTTATCAGGACGCTGATATCCCCAGCCAAAGCCAGAATAGCGGAATATATTGTTTTTAATAAGTATATTATCCATTTGATAGGATACTGTATCAATCGGATTCGCTAAAAAATACTCAACTGAATAGGTGCATTTTTCTACAATATTATTGGTGTAAATAACATTACTCATGAATGTTGTATCGTGGTTACCATTAGGTACATATTGGTGTGTAATTCCCGCATCATAAATTTGATAGATATAACAATGATCTACCTTATAATGATTCCCGCCCCATATTTCTACTCCGTTTCCAAAACGCACAGGGGAAGAGTGACCAGGTTCATCATTCTGGATAGAACCTCCTACCCAACCTATTTCACAGTTGGTTACTGTAATATGGCTACGCTTTCCACAACCAACAGCATGTGAACCTCCGTATTTCAAACACAAATTATCAATTGTAACACTATCAGCAGTGTAATATGCAGTAATAATATTACCCTTTACCAATACCTCGATGGAAGAAAAACGTTCAGACGGATTCCCTTTGGTAGAACATAAATACAATCTTTTAGCTCCGGTATAATCATGATAAAAATCCAAATCCCGCTTTAAATCACGATAATTATTGAAAGGTTCGCCCGTCTCAATATGAAAAGTACTCCCTGTTGCAGTATCTCTTTTTTTCATCACCTTAAACGCACAACTACCCCCATCGTTAAAAACAAGGGTCCCCACATCATAAGGTAACTCCTGGTTATAGACATACACATCAGGAACGCCAGTCTTCAGCCATTCTCCACTTTTTGCTGCATCATACGGAGAGCCGTATATTTTAGGTTTGTTTCCTGTTCCATAGGCAGCATAAGTAACACCCTTTTGTGCGGTCACATTTCCTCGCCAAAGGTCGCCACGCCTGAAAAGGACAAAATTCCCCGGTTCAAGCTTAAGGGAATTGAGCTTATTGATTGTCCTGATCGGCGTATCTGGAGACAATCCACTCCAGGAATCATCTCCTTTCATGGAGACATAATAAGTGGTACCCGTTGGATGTACATCAGATGATGAATGAACGATCTTATTTTTTAAAATTTCTGTTTCCTTATCAAGCTGAGCAAGGAACGAGTCAGTCTGCATATATGTTGGAACTGTCGATTTACATGAACAAATCAACAAACACATACCTAAATATACAATTCTTCTCATAATAGATAACCTTAATCTATCTTATGTCTATATTATTAGACCCTATTAACAGACCAACCCGCAGAGGGGATGAGTTATCCGGAATTAATTCTATGATTTTTACCTTACCGGCAGGCAATGCCAACAAAATAAACTACCCTGCGCTTTAGCGCAGGGTAGTTTACAGATATAAAATTAATAACCTGGATTTTGCTTCATGTTTGGATTGATTTTAACTTCAGTTGAAGGAATAGGCCACAAATATTGACGGTTATTCCATACAAATGTACATACTAACTCATATTTTCCTGTAGCCCACAAGTTTGAAAAATCAGGTAATCCTGTTGTTTCATTAATTTTAGGTGCAAAAGGCCAGAACCAAATGCTTCTGTCCCAATTATTTACATCCAAAGGTGGTAAATATAACTTTTCGTTAAAAACAATTTCATTATATCTCCATCGTATCAAATCATTCATTCTGTAATAATTTTCAAATGCAAATTCAACTCGCCGTTCGGTACGAAGAATTGCACGCAGTTTTGCCTGGTCCTTTTCTGTTACAGCAGGATACTTATTTGTCTGAGACTTGTCTGCATGATATGCTCTCGCACGTACTGTATTGATAGCATCCAAAGTACTTTGATCGATTTTATTCTGCTCTATTCGCGCCTCTGCATAGATTAGCAGAACATCTGCATAACGGGAAATGATTTCCGGATTATTTGCTCTCCAACCATTTGTAATCCATGATTCATTATAACTCTTTTTCCAGGATAATGCATTTAAAGAAGCCCAATATTTTACAGTACGGCAATCGATATTAGGTACCCTTGCATTTTGGAAAAAAGACCAGCAGGTAACAGAATCAGGATGTGGCTGATAAATAAAACCCAAATGCCTGGTTCCAAATTCTACAATCGTAGCGGCGCAACGCGGATCACGGTTTTTAAACGGATTCTTAGGATCGAATAAGGGGGACTTATCGATAGTCAAACCATCCGTACAAGTATACGAAGCAAATAAACTCCATGTGGGGTTTACAGCATTCCATCCTCCATTATTTCTTGTAATAATACCCATAAGATAATTCCACGAAGGCAGTTGATTTTCCAGAGTACGTGGAATCTCGAAAATAGATTCTTCAGTATTTTTTGTAGCTGGCTGGAATAACTCTCCATAATCAGGGTACAATGAATAAACACCTAAATCCATAACCTGCTTAGCTGCCGTTTCTGCTAAAGGGTAATCACCCATATACAATGCGAACCGCGCTTTCAATGCCAATGCAGCACCTTTGGTTACCCGGTCTATTCCGTCATAAGATTTGGGTAAAGCATTTGCTGCCAAATCATATTCATCATAAACAAATTTAGTAACTTCATTCTTTGGAGTACGTCCTAATGACATACCTTCTTCAATGGTTAAGTTCTCTTTTATCAAAGGAACATCGCCCCAGTGGAAAACCAATTGTGCATAAGCATATGCTCTGAAAAAGTGAATTTCACCAATCAATTGTGCAAGTTTTTCAGATGTCTCACCGTTCTCCTTTAAAGTCTCAGCGGCTTTCAAAACATTATTCATACGGGAAATCAATTGATAATAGGCATCCCACTTACGACCGATATATTCTTCTTCAGAGTTCAGTTGACCGGTCTTGTAAATTCCTTGGTCATAACGCCAGTTGGCATCATCAGTGAAGTTTTCAAAAATGCTTTCATCCGACCAATAATCCTTTTGCCAACCTTCACCCATTCGCCACGCTTCATTCACACCTTTCTCTACCTCATCAACCGTTTTATACCAATTTGAAGTAGAGAGTGAACTCAGGGGATCAAGATCCATATTTTCACAGGAAAAAAATCCTATCGAAATGCCTATTAGTAAAATAAAACTATAAATACTTTTCATATTGTTTAAAATTTAATCGATGCACCAAAAATATAACTTTGTAATAAAGGCTTTGCATAATTACTGGCTTCAGGATCCATTTCTTTTGGATAGTTACTGAAAGTTAATAAGTCTGTTCCTGTTAAGAAAAATCTTAAATTTTTAACTAACCATTTGTTTGTCAGACTCGTTGGCAAAGTATATCCAATGGTAACATTCTTTAAACGAAGATATCCACCATTCATAAACCAGTAATCTGACGTCTCACCATAGCTTCCTGCAGGATCATATAGTCTGGGATATATAGCGCGGGCATTTTCTTCATCTGTATTTAAGGCGCTCCAATATTTACCTTTCTTACACCAATCTCCCCACATAGTGGAGGAACCGGCTTCTGATATTCTATTGCTTCGCATTCTAGTCCATTTACCTATACCTTGAAACATTACATTAACATCCCAATGCTTGTAACTGCCTAAAAGATTAAGGCCAAATTGGTAATGTGGAGAAGAACTGCCTAACAGTGTTTTATCATATTCGGGTGATATTACACCATCCGGGACACCATCCGGCCCTGAAATATCTTTATATTTCAGTGATCCTACACCTTCCCGATTATTCAACTGGGCATGGTTGTCCACTTCGGCTTGTGTCAAGTAAATACCTTCACACTGATATCCGTACCATTCACCATACTCGCTGCCTTCTTGTATTATTTGATCTCCTAAAAACTGGGTGCCTTTCAAATCTCCCATTCTTGAGGTATAATCAGATAAATTGGCAGACACCTGATAATTAAAATCTCCTATTCGATCTCTCCAGCCCAGTTCCAGGTCCCACCCTTTCGTATTCATATCGCCGGCATTCACGTTTGGATTGCTAAAACCAAGATACCGGGGAATCTGCAATGGCAATAACATACCTGTTGTTTTCTTTTTATACCAGTCGAAAGTTAAACTCAACCGATTATCAAGAAAGCGGGTATCAATACCTATATCCGTTGATTTTGTCGTTTCCCAACTGATATCGTCGATAACATATTGCGTTGGATAAGAACACTGATAACCATTTATGGCTGTTCCAGTATACAATAACAATTTATTCAAACCAATTTGTGACTGATAAGGGAAATAATTACCAATACGTTCATTACCCAACTCACCATATGAAGCACGAAGCTTCAGGTAGGACATCCAAGTTTTGACATTCTTCATAAAAGATTCTTCACTAATAACCCATCCGGCAGAAACGGAAGGGAAAGTTCCCCATCGATAATCTTTATGAAATCGGGAAGAACCGTCACGACGGATGTTGGCTTGCAATAAATATTTATTGTCATAATTATAACTAATGCGACCGAACTGTGACTGATAAGCATAATTTACACCAACACCGCCATTAACATTATCATAGGTGTCAGGCACCATCGAAATATATGGATAACCCGTTATTTGAGATTTCTTGCGATCACCATTGAACCATTCAGTAAATTCGCGACGATCTTCATAACCGGCTATCGCGCTTATAGAATGTTTTCCAAATTTTTTATCATAATTGGCAAAAAGCTGTTTAGTCCTGTTGTTGCCATCATTTCTTATCTCTGTCACATCGGTTTGAGAGAATCCGGAAAAATACCCGCCTATCCTGTTCGGATCATCTAAGTGAGTCCAATATGTTGCTTCCACATAACGTTTCCCTTTATTCCAGGTATAATCAGGAGAAAAATTCGCTGTAATTTTTAACCCTTCAAGAGGTGTAAGGATAAGAGAGAACTTCGCTTTTACAGTAGTATTTTCGTTCTTATTAAAAGAAGGATTCTTAGCCTCAGCATATGCATTTTGTCCTGATTTCCCTTCTGCATAGCGGCCATCGCTCCATACAAGAGGCCATAAGTAATCCCAGGCATAAAAATCCACAAAACCACCAATACCACCAAAATAACCGGAAACATCAGCAGGAGTTTTTTCTTTGTCATGTATAAAACTAAGATCAATTCCCGCTGCAAGATACTTACTAATGTCGATGTCGTTATTCAGACGCAACATATCACGTTTATAATACCTGTTATTTTTTATAATGGCATCATTGTCATCATGTGTATAAGACAAATGTGTGCGCACAGATTTTGACCCTCCTGCCACATAGACTGAATGCCGCTGGCCTGTGGCATGATCTTTAAGGAGTAACTTTTTAATGTCCGTTATCGGGTAGTGATCCGGATCTGTTTTGTTTCTCTCAACCCAATTTTCGAGTTGATCTTTCGTATAATATTGATACCAACCTCCTTCCGGGTTATCATTATAGTGTCCTTCATTAGTAAATTTCATGTAATCCTGAACATCCATGTACTCGCCTAAGTGTACCGGTATTTTAATGTTCATCTGATAATCATAACTTATTGAAAGATCATCCGTTTTAGCCCGCTTCGTTGTAACCAGAATAACGCCGGCAGCGGCGCGGGATCCATAAATAGAAGCGGATGCCGCATCTTTTAAGAATGACATGCTTTCTACATCATTTGCGTTGACATCGTTGAGATTTCCCGGCATTCCGTCAATCAAAACCAACGGTGCGTTTGTACTTAGCGTTGTTATACCCCGAATATACAGATCGCTGATATTTCCTTTAGGATCACTTCCGTCTCGTTTTATTGTAACACCTGCGACTGTACCTTGTAAAGCTTCTGAAAGTTGTGTAACGCGACTCGTTTGAATCTCATCAGAACTAACTACCGATATAGAAGTTGTCAAGTCTGCCTTCTTCTGCGTACCATAACCAATAGCAATAACCTCATCAATACCAATAGTTTCATCTTCCATGCTCACGTTAATAGTTGCCTGATTTCTGACAGCAGTCTCCAGTGTCTTCATCCCCACAAAAGAAAATACCAGAACTGCATCAGGAGGTAGATTTGTCAGAACATAATTGCCGTTGGCATCAGTAATCGTACCCTGTACGGTGCCTTTTACCGCGATGGTCACCCCCGGCAGCGGGGAACCGGATTTATCCGTCACTTTCCCGGTAACCTGACGTGGCTGCTGTGCAGTGATTGAACTGCTCATTTCTGAAGGGGTCAGCACGATCTGCCGGTCGATCACCTGCCAGGCAGTGCCCGTGCCCTCAAAAATATAGGCAAGCAACTCGTTGATACTCTTGTTCTTCACAACCACATCGACCTGGCGTTCCACATTCACCAGTTTGCTGTTGTAAAGGAAATAGAACTCTGATTGCTCCTCAATCTGGTTGAGGACTTCCTTTACCGAACTGTTTTTCACACGGAGATTCAACCGGGTAAGCTGTGCGTAACTCTCTATGGCATACCCGTGTAAAATTCCGAGAAGTAAAGCAAATACCGTTAGTCTCATAGTCGTTACCAATTTAGAATTCCAGAAATCCCTGAATCCCGGAATGATCCTGCAATAATTTTTTTTCATACTTTTGATTGGTTTAATTTTTAAATAAATCAGTTGGGCGTTCTTCGGCAAAAAAGAATGGCCCGGTTAACGGAAAGGGAGATGGGCAAACATCTCTCTTTCTTGTTTTGTGAATCAACTCTTTATCCAGTTTGCTTTGTTCATAGGCTATGGTTTTGTATGATTACTCTGCATTGGTTTTAGTTTGATTTCTTTTTTAAAACAATCTTTTTTGCTTTAAAAATGTCATTTTCCTTTTCACAGGTATTTCCATCATTTTTTAGCACGATTACT
>CAZLDP010000010.1:0-17823 GCA_964558145.1 uncultured Prolixibacteraceae bacterium
GATAACTTTGCTTTGACCCACTTTAACGGTTTGTGATTCATAACCAATAAATGTAAATACCAGTTCATTCCCTTCTTTGACCAGTAATTCATACACCCCGTTAAGGTTGGTAGCTGTTCCAATCGACGTACCCGCGATTACAACATTTGCTCCCGGAATAGGGGCATCATTGAATGCATCGGTAACCTGCCCGGTAACCATGAACTCTTTGACTTGCTGGGCAGAAATTACATTTGTTGCTAATGGGAGAGACAAAACAATCAACAAAATGATCTGGTTCATTTTGCCAAAGTAAGTAATGTGGGTGTTCCATAAATTTCTTACCATATAATTCATTTTTTCAGATTGTTAAGTTGATTTTTAAATCTTAAAACACCTTGGGCAGAATTCAGAATGAACTGCACAGATTTCAGGATGGGGTTAAATAAAATAAACCCCACTTTTCGATTGGCTCATTATCCGCTTTTGAAACTTTCGTTTCAATTTTAATTTAAGTCGCAATTTGTCAATTAGCAAATTTATTAATATTCTCATACGAAAGCCTCTTTTTGTGTGTTTTTTTACAATATGTCCGAAAAGAGGCCGGTATAAAGAAAAAAGCTGAAAAATCATTAAGTTTGCTTTAAAAACATTATGAAAAAGACAAATTTGTCAATTCTGATATTCTTAACAGCCCTTGCTGTTTCCTGTCAGCATAGTTTTTACGAAAAGAATAAATCCTGGGATTTCACCTATGAAGCGGTTCAGGAAGCTGTTCATACAATGAAACAGTTCAGAAAAACATCTCCGCTATTATTAGACAATCAAAGACTCTATTTTTTAAATAAGTTCCAGTCCTTTTCCGATAGTATAGAAAACACTACATTTATAGAATATCTGGCCAGTACGGACGAGAAACCGATCATCATGGAAAAAAGGATTCCCATACTCTATTGTTACCGGGAAGCTTTCGATAAAGTACTTGATGAGGTGAAAAAAAGCAAAGTGAAGAAAGGGAACGCGCTGGTCTGGATGCTTTATAATATGGGATTTGTGGTCAAGACCCCTTCAGGTTGTTTTGGAATCGATATTGATCATCGCCTGGCAGAGCAACTGGAACCTTATCTTGATTTCCTATGTATAACGCACAACCACGGAGACCATTACAATGCCAGGCTGATGGAGGCCATGACTGATCATGGTAAACCCGTGTTGTCCAATTTTTACAAAAAAAGCGGAGAATACCTTTCAACT
This sequence comes from uncultured Prolixibacteraceae bacterium, assembly GCA_964558145.1. Lineage (GTDB taxonomy): Bacteria > Bacteroidota > Bacteroidia > Bacteroidales > Prolixibacteraceae > UBA1413. The sequence goes on from CAZLDP010000010.1 coordinate 1,234, forward strand.
GCGCCTGCAAGTTATAAAATCGAGAATTTCACAATCCGTACCGATCTTTCAGATCATCTTGCTGACCCGAAATTTCCGGATTTTGTGACGCTATTCCGTATTGATTGCGGGGAGGATGCCGGGAATTTTTCCTTGCTCCATTGTGGAGATTCAGGCTTCAATCCGGATCATTTCAAGAATGTTCAGGGAGCTGTAAACATGGCAATTATTCGGTGGGGAGCACCCAGGGAAAACAATATCATGGGTACGGGCAAAGGTCAGGTAAAACCTGATTACGCTGTTTTATCCCATCTGATCGAATTAAGACACAAACCCTACCCGCATGGTCAGGCTTCGATTACCAAAACACTTGAGCATCTTCCCGGGGTAAAATGCGAAAATACCATTCTCCCGTTTTGGGGGGAGAAGTTGAGGTGGGAAAACGGGAGATTGTATTGACTTCCTGTTTCAGAAATCCCACTCTACGGAGAACATGACAAGCTGGTCGGTAAATGAAAAGTTCTCCGGGTTGGTAACCACATTGTTTTCAATCAAAAAGTGGGGAGCTTCTTTGGCGGTCTGCCGGTACCGGGCCGACAGGTGCAGTTTGTTTTTCAGCATGGGGGCTGTCAGTACGACACCCCAATAACCGGTTACTGTCTCCGGAACATTGTACACAACCTTCCCTCCCTCTGAGAAAAAATTCTTCATTTTCCCGGTTCCATATTCACCTGTGACCCAGAAAGGATCGGTTTTAAACCCGACCTGAGGATGAAAAACCACCTTGTTCTCTCCCTGCTCTTCATCACGGTGGAGAGTCACATCGGGCTTAATGAAGAAATGGTTGTTCCCCAACGGGTAGAAGGTCAGACTCAGGTTCCCCTGATACTGCCTGAATCCGCGGATCGTTCCGAAACCGGCGCTGAGGGAGGTGGTGAGCCATACAGATTCCTTGTTCACGCCCAGGGAGACTACATTGTCTCTTATTTCCAGTTCAGTTTGACCCAGTGTATACTTTTCCGTCAACATATTATAACTGACCGGCAAATATTCATACCCTTCTCCCCAGATATAGGTTCCTGAAATGTTGAAACTCCAGCCTTTCAACAAACAGTACCGGGCATTCAGGAAATACTGGTACTGATTCGTGGTGGGTTCCCCGGCCGAGGCCGGCGGAATAACCGATGAATTGCACTGGAGGGCTCGGTCGATCTTCAACATACTGAATTCATGATTCAAGTTGACATGGGGGAAAAGGTGATGACCCAGGGAAATCCCGTAATTGTCACGGCTCTTCTCTACCATCCGGTAACTCTTGATCCCTCCCTCGCCGGCAAGAGCTTTCCCTGTCAGCGCATCAAAATCCTTGTTCCGGGCAAGCGACCCTTCCACCCTTATCTCGTTCACAATCCCCTTCACCCTGGCAGTCATCGCTTCGCGCATACCCGGCTCCATCTTCGAGGCAAGCAAGGAAGCCTCATCATCGCGCCCCGAACTTATCAAGGCCCTGTAATAATAGTAATTCAACAGGGAGTCGCCAGGCGCTACCTCCCAGGCTTTCTGCAAATGAGCGACCGCCTCATGGTATTTTTTTAATTCAAAGGCAGCTACCCCTGCTTTAATCCTCAGATTGTTGGAGTCGTACCCTCTTTTTAACAGGGAGCGTGACTGATCGAGTAACTCCCCCCAGCTTCTTTTTTCGAAAAGATGGTCGATCACAGAATCGGTATAATCGCGGTAAGGCTGTGCGAAAGCAGTTCCGGTTAAAACCGTTACTGCAATCCATAATAATAGAATCTTGCGCATAATTTTTATTTAACAAAAATTATTATTCTGTTCAAATCAAGCCCTGGTTTAATCCTGATTTTGTTGGTATTCAAAAGTAAAAATTTTTTTCGTCAATCCATTCCTTCTTCAAAAAACAGCCTTCGAGATAATCTTGCCGGCGCTTCCCCTAACACACTCAGGCTGACTCAGAAAAACGGGACAATACCCTGGCAGCATAGGTTCTGGAAACCGGGATATCAGGTACCTCCTCGTGGTCGAGAACCAGAAAAATACCATCCTGTTCCTTCCTCAGCACTTTCACCTTGTCGAAGTTTACAATAGATGAGCGGTTGCAACGCACCAAAGAGGTATGGGCGAAACTGTTTTCGATGTTTTTCAGGCTGTTCCGGATCATAAAAGCGGCTATTCTGCCCTTGTTCAGGTAATACACCTTGATATAATTGTCGGCCGACTCGATCCAAAAGACCTGGTCGTGACGGACCGAAAGTCGAAGTTCCTTTTTTTCATCCGTGAAGTTGAGCATCCGGTGGAGAGGGGGGGCCGTTTCTGTCTTCCCACTGCTCAGGATCTCCAGTTTACTGACCTTGTCCCTGAGGGCGAAGTAAAGCCAGAGGATGGAATAGGGCAACAACAGTACCAGCGAGGTATTGATAAATGATTGCCGGAACATGTCAGAAAACGACCTCATATCGTGAAGGATCACTCTTTGGGAAAGGGTGTAGAACAAGGCCATTGCCACTATTTCGGCCATGATCCACGCAGCGTACTGCCACATCAGGAGGCCGTTCCTGCGGCCATACCTGATCATCAAAATTCTGCTGATTACCACCACGAGGACACCGGTGAGGATGACCAGGCTTGAAAAGATAAAAAACATGAATTCGGAAACAGGAAACCAGTTCTGCGAACCGAAGGGCTGATATATATTGATAAAAATCAGGGCAAACAGGGCAGTGAAGAGTATCAGCCGGGTGATATTTCCCTTTTCGTACAGATATTCCGGAATTCTCTGGTTCATCATTCCTAAAAGTACTAATTCATGATATGCCGGCACACCGGATTTGATCTGGTAAAATTAGCCTATTCCCCGCATTTTTAAAAATGGATTTTGCCTTCATTCGCCCCATATTTGGCCCATTCATCCCTTCCTGCCCATTTATTCTCCCTCGGCCGGGCATCCCTCCCATTTATTTGGTGTGCTCCGTTTGGTGGATTTCCTTTGCTGTAAGGTCGACTAATAAAAAGGAAAACCGTTAACCAAAAACATGGAGACAGGGAAATTCTTACAATGGCCCAATGGGTTGTTCAGCCCTCACCGGGGTGGATTCAGTAAAGAGGAGAAAGGAAGGGGATTCCGGATCAGGGAGTATGAATTTGAATCGGTGGGTGCAGGGCCGGCTTTGGACAGCTTCCGGGGATTGTTTGGGCACGAGGAGGAGTTGCTGCAAAGCGATGCCAGAATTGCGGAAAACAGAATGTTCACCTACCAGATATATATTCCGTTGATAAGAGGAAAAGAAAGGAAAGCCATTCTCCTGCTGCACGGACTGAATGAGCGCAACTGGAACAAATACCTGGTATGGGCGGAATATCTTGCAGTGAATACCGGGAAACCGGTCATTCTTTTCCCCATCGCCTTTCACATGAACCGAGGACCTTCAGACTGGCAGAATCCCAGAAGTACGAACCATGTGGCAGAGCGCCGCAGGGAAAAGAGGGGAAATCCGGGGTCGCTCTCCTTTGCCAATGCCGTTCTCAGTGAGCGGCTGACGGAAGAGCCGCTGAGGTTCTACCGGAGTGGCAGACAAACCCTCGGAGATCTTGTGGTTTTAGCCCGGCAGATCGGTGAGGGGAGGCATCCGCTTTTCCCTAAGGGAACGGAAATTGACCTTTTTGCCTATTCCATCGGCTCCTTTTTGGCAGAAATTCTGCTGATGGCCAACCCCAGAAAACTTTTTTCCTCTTCCAAGCTCTTCATTTTTTGCGGAGGGGCAATCTTCAGGCAGATGTACGGAGAGTCGAAGCACATCATGGATAAAGTGGCTTACGAACGGTTGCTTCAATATTATTGTGAAGAGTGGTTCCGTCCATCGCAAAGCGATCCATACCGGATCCCGAAAGAATCCGACGATCTGACCCGGGCTTTTTCAGCCATGATCATCCCCGGTATTTGCCGGGAAGAGCGGGAACACTTCTTTAACTCCCGGAAAAAGAGGATTTCCGGGATTTCTCTCCTGAAGGACAAAGTGATGCCTTACCAGGGTGTGGAAGCCTGTATGGGGAAAAAACTCGCCGGAGAGTGTTTTGAACTTCTGGATTTCCCCTTCGGGTACAGCCATGAAACCCCCTTTCCGGTTACGGGAAATGTCAATCCCAGGCTGGTGGAGGCCACCTTCCAGGAAGTTTTCCGCAAAATCGCCGTCTTCCTGGCGTAACCACAAGAATTGCGCATTCATATTTTTGCCGGAGTATTAACCCGGAAAAGTAACTTTTAGAGAAATTTTCCGTTTAAGATACAAACAATCAAATTAACTGTCAATGGTTTCAAAAAAGTGGGCATTCCTGTTTTTACTTCTCCTGGTTTTCACCAGTTGCAATCACGAAACAGAAGATTCTGTTGAAATCAGGTTAGCCGCCACCATCCCCGGAGGCTGTAACAATCAGAATTTCGACAGATTAAAGCATGCTTTGGTTGAAGAAAAGGATACCGTGATCTTCAGCATGCGAGAAGACACACTTGTGATGTTTACCGGAATTAACTATGTCTGCTGTGCCCCTTTTACGACAGCAGCTACCTTCCGGAACGACTCCGTTGTCGTCACGCTGGAAGACATCTGCAACTATCCGCAGGAGGTCTGTTACTGCAAATGCATGTGCTATTACACCTGGGAATTTCTATTCACCGGTTACAACCAGGGAACGATCAAAGGGTATAAAGTCATTCTGGACGATCCCCGGCAGAAAGAACCCTTTGTTCTGATGGAAGGAAGTTTGAAGTTCTGACAATCAAGTTTCTGATTCCTGGACCTGCTCTTCAATGAACATGATTGTTTCTCCCGTTCACAACAATGGGAATGGACTTTTATTTTTGGCGTTTGAGTTGACCTTTCAGGTTTAGGTGAGGAATGGCATTGCCTCGGATCACCGAATCGCGGTAATACTGGGGATTCATTCCCACTTTATTTCTAAACACATACGAGAAATAACCCGCAGAATCAAAATTGAGGCTAAAGGCAATCTCCTTTACAGGAAGAGCCGTATTAATCAGCATCTCCTTCGCCTTTTCAATTTTGAGATTCAGCACATACTGAAGGGGAGATAAACCGGTGAAATGCTTGAACATCTTCCTGAAACTGGAATAACTCATGTTCAGTTTGCCGGCAATCTCTTCCACCGTAAAGCGTTGATGGATGTTTTCGCGGATCAGGATACAACCCTTTTGAATCTGATCGTATTCCTTGCTGTTTTCAATCTTCTGTCGTACATTGAAAACCATATGACCGAGAATATGGAGCAATATGCCAATCAGGATATGCTGGGAACACAACTCCTGTTCCCTGGCATAATGTATCATTTCGAGGAAGAGCTCCACAATTCGCTCATTAATTCCCACATGCAGGATAGGCTCTTCAGGTTTAACCAGGGTATGGAGGTACCGGTAAAAATAACTGCCGTCGAATGTAATCCAATATTCATCCCATCCCGTTTCCCTGTCGGGCTGATAAGTGTGCCACTCCATGGGAAAGAGGAAGATGACATCCCCCTCCTTGATTTCCCTGGATGCCGGGAAACGGTGTGACTGAAAGGAACCTTTCCCCCGTTTGATGTAAACCAGTGCAAAAACATCAAGAATCCTGCCCATTTCCGGATTAAAGTGGAACTGGGCAGGATGCCCGTCGGCAGGATAGACTGAATTGGGCCCGATAGAATGGAATCCCACCCCCTTGACATACATTTCGAGTTGAAGATCGGCATTTTTTACCGTGAGGTAATTGATGATCGATTCTGGACTCTTTTGAGAAAGGTAGGATTTTACGACCATAAGCAAATTGTCAGTTGTAACTACCGTAAATCAACATCAATACCCTACAAATATAGTCTTTCTATTCGAATTTTGCCAAAATTTAATATCAGAATATCATTTCTTAACATCCATAAAAGAATTAGGGGTATAATTTTGTTATTTGTTAAAATTTGTTAACAACTATAATTGGAAGTTTGACAGCGCATCCAGTTAAGTTCATTAAAAAATGTGGGATCAACAGTTGGAAATCATCCATTTTAAAACCTTTTTTTATGCATTACTAACTTATAAGATTTGAGCATTATGAGGCAAAAGGTAATTTTATGTATTCTGTTATGTCTTTCAATGGCATTTGAAGGATTTTCCCAGGTTTCGATTTCGGGAAAAGTTTCAGATGACTCGGGAATTGGAATTCCAGGGGTAAATGTCATTGTAAAAGGCACAATGGTGGGAACGCTGACCGATTCAAACGGTTCTTATGTGTTGCAGAATGTTCCCGGAGGAAGCAACGCTGTTTTAGTATTCTCTTTCGTAGGTTTTATCTCCCAGGAGGTGCCGATAGGCAGCCAGAGGGTTATCAATGTGGTCTTGAAAGAGGAAATTTCGGAGATTGATGAGGTGGTTGTGGTGGCTTATGGTACCACAAAGAAAAAAGACCTCACCGGATCGATCTCCACGGTTGACGGAAATCTGATCGCTAAACAGGCCAATTCAACGATCACCCGTGCCCTTGAAGGCGCAGTAGCCGGCTTGCAGGTAGCAGCAGTGGACGGCCAGCCCGGATTGGATATGGGTATCCGTTTGAGGGGTATTGGTACTGCCAGTCAGAACAACTCCAATGCCCTGGTGGTTATTGACGGTGTACCTGCCATGCACGACAACCCATTGTCGACCATCAATGCGAAAGACATTGAAAGTGTAACCGTTCTGAAGGATGCAGCATCCACAGCCTTGTATGGTTCACGCGGCGCTAACGGTGTGGTACTGATCACTACCAAAAAAGGTAAAAGCGGGGATGCTAAGATATCGTTTGAAGGCCGCTGGGGTGTAAACCAGGTGGGACCCTACCAGTACGACAAGATCAACAAACCGAAGGACATTTATGAATTTGCCTGGTTATCAATTTACAACTCTGTCCGGTATGGAGTGGATGGATCAGGTATTTCAAAGAATTACACAACCAACCTGAAGAACCCGAACATGTCGCACGAGGAGGCCGCCAACTTTGCAAGCGCCCACCTTTTCGATTACACGGGTTCCACCACCAAATTCACCCGCAACGCATTGGGCAACTGGATGCTTTACAACGTTCCGGGAGCGGTATACACCCCCACTGGCTCGGGCGCCACTGCCAGCGCCACCATGTCGGGCGCCTACCTGGTCAATCCCGACGGCAAACTCAATCCCAATGCCAAATTGTTGTATAACGACTATTACGACAAGTATGTCCTGGAAAACCGCTTCCGTCAGGAATACAATCTTTCAGCCAGGGGCGGCTCCGATAAGACGGACTATTTCTTCTCGCTGGGATACCTTGAAGATCCTTCCTATATCCGTGGTTCCCAATTCGGACGCTACAGCGGTCGTGCCAATGTAAATGCCCAGCTTTTCGACTGGATCAAGGTTGGTACCAATGTAGCCTATTCCTGGCGTGAGACCCAATCCCCTGCAACCCGCTATGGACGTAACCCGGGTTCTGCTACAGCCAACCCCTTCCGGTACATCAACGGGCACAACCAGTTGACCCAGCTCTATGCCCATGACAAGGACGGAAATTACGTTTACGAAAACGGGGAAAAGAAAGTACACGTTTTAGCAGGCGATACCTATTCTCCGCTGGGACTGGTAACCACTTCCCTTTCTTCGACCAACATCCTTTACATGCTCGATACCGACAAGGATATCCGGAAATCAAGCGATATTGTGACCCGTTCCTATGCCGATATCAAATTGTGGAAAGATCTGGTTTTTACCACCAACCTCGGTATGGAAAAATATCACGAAACCCGTACCCGTTACTGGAACAGCAAGACCGGGCAGTCCGCCGGAACAGGCGCTTTTGGAAAAGTTTACCAGAATGTGACCATCCTGAATACCCAGCAACTGCTGAACTACAACAGCACCTTCGACAAGCATCAGGTAAGTGCCCTGTTGGGTCATGAATTCAACAAATACCATTATGAAAACCTGAACTACAATTCAGCCTATGAACTGATCCCCGGCTTTATTGCTTTTGCCAACTTTGTAGGCCGTTATACGGGGGGCACATTCTCATCACCCGGTGGCGGAGAAGCTAAAAATGCCTTGGAGAGCTACCTGGGACGTGCCAATTACATTTACAACGACAAGTATTATGCAGAAGCTTCCCTTCGCCGCGATGGTTCATCCAAATTCAAAAAAGCTGAAAACCGTTGGGGTACTTTCTGGTCAATCGGGGGTGGATGGAGAATCACCGGTGAAAATTTCATGGCAGGCACCAAAGGGTGGTTAGACAACTTGAAGCTGCGAGCCAGCTACGGGGTGATCGGAAACCAGAACGGTATTGGAAACTACTCGGGTTACCTGACTTGGGGCTATGGGGCAACCTACACCCAGACCACAGCCGGTAACGGTATCCCCGCGAGCTTTACCCTTTCTCAGGGAGGTTTTCCCAACGATGCTCTGACTTGGGAAAATACCCATACCTTTGATGCCGGTCTCGATTTCAGTCTTTTCAAACGGGTTCATGGTACCTTTGATTTTTACAACAAACTCAACGTGAACGCCGTGTGGGATCAGCCGATTGCCATTTCTTTAGGACAGGCAAGTCTGCAGAAAAACTCGGCTAAAATTCAAAACCGGGGTATTGAAGTGGAACTGAACGTGGATATTATCAAGAAAAAGGATGTATTCTGGACGGTTGCCCTGAATGGAAGTACTTTCACCACTGTTTTGAAGAAAGTTCCGCCCGGAGTTGGATCAGCCGCATTAGACGGGAATTGGACTGCCACAGCCGACGCATGGTCGATTGCCGGTTCCGGTTCTTCAAGCGGTGTAACCTACCTCAGGGGAGTTGACAAAGACTATTACAACCTCTATGTCTTCAAATATGCAGGGGTTGATGAAAATACCGGTCTTCCCCTCTTCTACCATAAAGTAACGGCTGATGACCATGCCAATAACCTGTTTAAAGAGGTTCCGGTTGGTAAGGATGCCAAGACCACCAATTATTCCATTGCCTCACGGTACGAAGTGGGCAGCGCCATTCCCGACTGGATCGGCGGTTTTAACACTACCTTTAGGTACAAGAATTTCGATTTTACCGGGATGCTGGCTTATCAGTTAGGCGGAAAATTCTACAGCACGGAATATGGCAATGGTATGTACCGTTCCAATAACGTCGGGGGTACCCTTTCGGCCGAGCTGATCGGCAATACCTGGACCCCGGATAACAAGAATGCCAAATTCCCGATGGCAATGTACGGAAATACTTACGGTGACGGTTCAACCTTCGGAAGCTGGCTTTATACCGACATGGCCCTTTTCAATGCATCGTACCTGAACATCAAGAACCTGTCTCTGGGATATAACCTTCCCGAAGCGCTGCTCACAAAATACAAAATAAGCAACCTGCGGTTCTATGTTTCAGCCGACAATGTGTATATGCTCACCTCTCACTCCGGAATCGATCCGCGCATGACATTGGTTGGCGGTTTTGACGTAGGCGCTTATGCCTACCCGTCAATGCGTACCGTATCTTTTGGTGTTAACCTTGATTTTTAATTAATTACTAAAATTAGTTATTATGAAAAATAAAATATTCGGACTATTGCTTCTTTCGGTCATGATTTTCTTTTCATGTTCCGATGAACTGGAAGTAACGCCCCCTAACAATATTATTGACGAACAGATCAAGGAGATGCTTGCCTCGGGTGATACGGTGAAAATCAAGCTGATCCTGGAAAGTATGGCCAACAACATGCCCAAGATGTTTAATTCCAGCGGCCTCAGCGGGGCTGGAACAGCCGACGGCCGTTACCGTTCCTGCCAGGGGATGGATGCCATGCGCAACCTCGAAGGGAACGACATTGTATTTGGTGCAAAGAACCTTGCCATTTTCGGATCGGATGAGTATTACCTCCGCGATTTCACCTCCACATCCGTGGATAAAAACTGGGTTTACTGGCAATCCACGTGGGCGATTATTACCACTGCCAATAAAATGCTCAATTACTTAGATGATGAGACCGTTGGAAACAGCAAACATCTGAAGGAATACAAGGCACGGGGACTTGTTGTCCGCGGCTATGCTTACAATTACCTGATGGAGAATTATCAGGATTCCTATCTGCAGGGAGGGAAGGACAAACTGGGAATCATGCTCTATGATTTCTACTCACCCGTTCAGCCCAACAAACCCCGTGCTTCGGCGGTTGACACCTACAACTTTATCAAGAAAGACCTGCAGGATGCCGTCAGGCTTCTTACGGAATCACAAAAAGGGTTTACCACCACCGTGCTGAACGACATTGACCTGGGGGTAGCCCATTTTCTGCTTGCCCGTGTTTCCCTGATCACCGGCGACTGGGCCACTGCTATCTCCTCGTGTGATGCCATCCTGGCCAAATATCCCACTCTGATGGGAGAAAATGTTTACGGGGGCACCAAAAATGTAGGTTCGGGCAATGTACCCGAAATCCGGCCCGAAACCAATGGATTCCTAAACAACAACGTGAATCCCGAAGTCATTCTGGGATGGCCTGTCGGGGAAGCTTTAACAGCACATAATTACTGGATGAATCCCTTCGGAGAAGGAAACGGTGGTTTGGGTGAAGGGTATGCCCGGATCGACAACAGGCTTTATGAAAAAATCAATGCCAACGACTACCGGAAGAACTGCTTTATGGCCGGCGACTTCGGGGATTACACCTACCCCACTAACGGTACAGTCCGGTTTGTTCCTTCTTATACCAACCTGAAGTTTGCAGCCACCCACGGTATCGGTACCAACGACAAGAAAAACGTGGGAACGGTAACCTGTTACTACATGAGATCTTCGGAAGTGCTGCTGATGAAAGCCGAAGCCCTGGCTCAATCCGGAAAAGATGCCGATGCCAAGGCAACCCTGAACATTCTGCTGAAAGCTCGCACCAAGGCCGGAGCCACTCCGCTTACTTGCGACACCTACACCAGCATGAACGGAATGTCGGCGCTTCAGATGGTTCAACTGCAGACCCGTATCGAACTCTGGGGTGAAGGCGGACTCGAATTTTACAACAATAAACGTTGGGGTATCAGCGTTGACAGGAGCACATCAGCAAACCATGTGGACAAGGGAAAACTGAGTGTGTCGGCCATGACCCTGCAGATTCCGGAATCGGAAATGCTCTACAATCCGCTTTGCGTACAGAACTGAAAAGTTGTTCAATCCTACAAAAAAGGGCGGGGCACAATGCCCTGCCTTTTTTTTGAAACCTGCCGGGTGGTTGTACCCGAAAGAAAAGATTACTATTTTCAACCTATTTAAGAATTATGCAACGACGCGATTTTATCAAAGGAAGCCTCTTGTTGACCGGAGGTGGAATGGTTTTGCTGAATCCCCTTTCTTCTTTCGGGGCAGGGGGTGAAGTCCCAAACAGCATCGACCTGATCAACCTTTTCAGAGACCCCGAATCCCGTTACCGGCCTTTTGTGCGATGGTGGTGGAATGGCGACAAAATTGAAGCCGGAGAACTGATCAGAGAACTGAAACTGCTAAAAGAGGCCGGAATCGGCGGGGTGGAGATCAATCCCATCTCTTTCCCTTCCACGGGCGATGACCTGGGCAAAAAGTCACTCACCTGGCTTAGTGATGAATGGATCGAGTTGTTGCAACTCACTTTTGCAGAAGCCAGGAAACTTGATATGACCTGTGATCTGATCGTCGGTTCGGGATGGCCTTATGGCGCCGAAACCTTGCCCTATGATGAACGAGCCCAGGTAGCCATCATCAGCGCCGAAAAATTGACAGGTCCCCGGATGTATGAAACTTCCCGTTTCAATATTTTCAAAACCGTGGATCCCGGTGTAACCACCCCATACCCCGGCCGCTCCTTCGAGATCCTTTCCGTGAAACTGGTTCCCGACCCGATGAACGGACTTGATCAGGTTACCGACCTGACCCATAAGGCCGGCGAGGAGGTGATGCAATTCGACATTCCCGAAGGCCCCCACGTGCTGTATACGCTCGTAAAAGTCAATTCATTTGCCAGCGTGATCAACGGAGCGCCCGGTGCGGCAGGCCCCATCCTCAACCACATGGATAAAACTGCTGTGAGAAAGTATCTCGATCACATGTCGGATACTCTTCAGAAAAAAACAGGCCCTCTCTCCAACCATCTCCGCGCCCTGTTCACCGATTCCATGGAACTGGAAGGTTGTAACTGGACCGAGGATCTGGCGGAAGAATTCAAAAAGCGCCGTCATTACGACATCATGCCCTGGCTTCCCTTTATCATGTTCAAGGTTGGCAGACTTGGTGCAGTGATCGATGAAAATTACGGAGCCGTCAAAAGTGCGGAATTCAACGAAGAGATTAAAAGGGTCCGCTTCGATTTTGAACTCACCAAGGCCGAATTGCTCTACGAACGTTTCACCCAAACGTATCTTGAATGGTGCCGCGACCTGAAGGTCAAATCAAGGGCGCAGGCTTATGGCCGCGGATTCTTCCCCCTGGAATCCAGCCTCGGTTTCGACATCCCGGAGGGAGAATCATGGACCACCAACTGGCTCAAACACCGTGTGGGCGAAGAAATGCCCGATGAAGACTACCGCCGGGGCCGTGGCTATACCATGATCAACAAATTTGTCTCTTCCGCCGCCCACCTGACTGGAAAAAGAATCGTAAGTTGCGAGGAAATGACCAATACCTACCAGGTTTTCAATATCACCCTGGAACAGCTTAAAATTGGATCGGACCAAAGCCTCATGTCGGGAATCACCCATTCCATCTGGCACGGATTTAACTATTCACCCCCGGATGCCCCTTTCCCGGGATGGGTACAGTATGGTTCCTATCACAATGAAAACAACAACTGGTGGCCGTACTTCAAATACCTCAACGACTATAAAGCCCGCATCTCCTCTCTGTTTCAGAATGCCGATATGTTTGCCGACATGGCCATTTTACCGGCCACTTACGACCTGTGGGGGGAAATGGGGGTCCAGACCGATCCCTTCCCCGAAAAACTCAACGTTCCCTACACCTCCATTGTGTGGGAGTCGATCAATAAAAACGGGGGATCCTCCGACTATGTCACCGAAATCATTCTCAGAGATGCCACCATCAGAAAAGGGAAAATCTGCTATGGTTCCCGCGAATACGGGACCCTCTTCCTGCCGGATGTGACCAGCATCTTCCCCACATCTCTTTCCAAACTCCTTGATTTTGTCCGTACAGGAGGCAGGATTTTCTGTATCGGAAAGTATCCCGAAAAATCGCCCGGATTTGACCAGTACCAGGAGAAGGACAAAGAAGTCCAATCGCTGGTTGAACAGCTTAAGGCCTTCCCCGACCGGTTTATCCTTCTGAAGAAACCTGAGGATTACAGTTTCTTAGAATGGTACCGGATGGTCATGACAAAATACCAACTGCCCCGGTACATGGAAATTGAAAATCCCGATCCCTGGTTAATGCAGGTCAGGTATCAAATGGATGACGGATGTGAAATTTTCTTTTTTGCCAATACCCACATGCACAAAGGGCATCAAACCCGGGTGACCTTTGACCACGCAATCACCCGTGGACGCTTTGGCTGGGTTTTCGATCCGGAAAACGGAGAATATCACAGGATATCCCTGAATAACCACAGTTTCGACATGGATCTGGGACCTGCAGAATCGATGATTGTACTCTTCAACAAAGAGAAAAACGGACCGGTTTGGGAACCGCTACCCGAAACGGGACCCCTGAAAAGAACCCTTCAGAGCGGATGGGAAGTGGAGTTGAAACACAGCCGTGAAGGTTGGGTGAAAAAGATTGAGATGGATAAGCTCCAGGATCTGAAAGAGACGGAATATGTGAGTTTCACCGGAACAGTCACCTACCGGATCAAAACTACGGCCGGCGAAATCATACCCCAGTACCTCAACCTGGGTAAGGTGTGGGGTGTGGCCGAAGTGTGGGTCAATGGAAAGTCATGCGGAGTGAAGTGGTACGGGAACCGGATTTATAAAATCGGGGAACTGTTGCATGAAGGGTCGAACGACATCGAAATCAGGGTGATCACCACCATGGGAAATTACATGAAAACCCTCACTGACAATCCTACCGCTCAGAAGTATACGGTTCGGGGAACCAAAGACCAGCCCATCCAGTCGATGGGATTGATCGGTCCGGTGACCCTTTACCGGGGCAAAGCCTGATGTGAAAGAGTAACTGATTAAATTTCCTATTATGAACAAAATAAAATTCGCGCTATTTACACTGACCTTCTTTGGGGTCGTGCAGCTCGCTGCAAAAGAATACAATGCATCGATGTTTGGCATCAAGTCGAACGGCACGACGCTGAATACCACATCCATCCAGCAAGCCATTGACTTTATCCATGGAAACGGAGGCGGAACGCTGGTATTTTATGTGGGCCGATATCTGACCGGTACCATTCAGCTTAAATCGAATGTGGCCATCAGACTGGAAGAAGGTGCCATCCTGGTCGGATCACCGAACATTTACGATTACAACATCAATTTTCCCAATTGTGCGCTGGTCTATGCAGTTGGCCAGGAAAACATCGCGATTACCGGAAAAGGGGTGATTGACGGTCAGGGACGGGAAGTGGCCTATTCACTGATCGACCAGGTCCACAAGGGCTTGCTGGAAGATGCCCTCAAATATGACCGGCCGGCCCAGCGACGTCCCAAAGGCATCTACTTCAGGGAGTGCAAAAATGTGGAGATCTCAGGAATCAACATCCGGAACACCGCCGAATGGGTACAGACCTATGACCAGTGCCAAAACTTGAAGATCAACGGCATCACAGTCGACAGCAAAGCTTTCTGGAACAACGACGGTCTCGACATTGTGGATTGCAAAGATGTGTGGGTCACCAACTCATTTATTGATGCCTCTGATGACGCCATCTGCTTTAAATCGCACGATGCAACCAAAATGTGTGAGAACATTACCGTCCGCAACTGTGTGGCCCGTTCGAGCGCCAACGGGATCAAATTCGGAACGGTGACGTCGGGAGGATACAAGAACATCCGGATCATCAACAACAAGGTGTACGACACCTACCGGTCGGCGCTAACGATCGCCACTCCTGACGGAGGTGTTATTGAGAATATTCTGGTCGATTCGCTCGAAGCCTTCAATACCGGCAATGCAATTTACCTTCGTATAGGCGCCCGCTGGAACAAAGGAAGGGCGGGTTCGATGAACAACATCACCATTCAGAACTTCTACTGTGAAATCCCCGCCGGAAAACCCGATGCCGGATATGAATATGAGGGCCCGGTGGAGGATCTGCCGCGCAACATTTCTCCTGCCGGCATTGTGGGGCTTCCGGGCCAGGAGATCTCCCACGTGACACTTCGCAACATCAGGATTGTCTATCCGGGAGGCAGCAATCCCCATTATGCCTACAGGGGCATCAAACCTGCCGACCTCGATTCGATTCCGGAAATGGAAGCAGCTTATCCTGAGTTCTCCCAGTTTAAAGAGTTACCGGCATGGGGATTTTATGTACGTCATGCCCAAAACATCACCTTTGAAAATGTGACACTCACCGCCCTTGACAAAGAATACCGCCCGGCTGTGGTTCTTCACGATGTGAAAGGAGCAAGCTTCAGGAATGTGCAGTACGTGGAACCGGGAGGAAACCATAAAAAACAACTCCACGTTTATCACTCCTCAGGTATTCAGCAAATTCGTTAATATTCATCCGTTTAAACTGCACGCTTTAAACTACCAGATATGGCAAAACAATTTTCAATCACCTTATTCCTGATCATGCTGACACTCCATCTGGCAGCAAAGGATTACAAGGTTACCGATTTCGGGGTGAAAGCCGACGGTCATACCATCAATACCGCATCCATCCAGAAGGCGATCGATTTCGTCAGTGAAAACGAAGGGGGAAGGCTGGTTTTTGAGGCCGGCAACTATGTAACCGGGAGCATCTACGTCAAGTCCAATGTCACCCTCCACCTCGACTATGGGGCTACCCTGCTGGGTTCCACTAATCCGTTTGACTACATCAGGGACAAGCACATCGGCTGGATGTCGATGATTTTTGCTTACAGGCAGAACAATATCGGCATTACAGGCAAAGGAACCATCAACGGTCAGGGATTTATCACCGCCAATAACATGGTGAACTATATTCACCGCGGCATCTATACCGATCCCCTCAAACTCGACCGTCCCAATGAAACCCACCGGCCGCAGAATCTCTATTTTCGCGAGTGCACCAATGTGACCATTACCGGAATCACTCTCCGTGACCCCGCCAGTTGGAACCAGACTTACGACCAGTGTAAAAATGTATATGTCGACGGGATCACTGTCGACAGCAAATCGTACTGGAACAACGACGGGATCGACATTGTGGATTGCGACGGGGTGGTGATCAAAAACTCTTTCTTTGATGCGGCCGACGATGTGATCTGCTTCAAGTCGCACGATGCCCAATCGATTTGTCAGAATGTGGTCGTCGACAACTGTGTGGGCCGGTCAAGCGCCAACGGGTTGAAGTTTGGCACCGTTTCGCGAGGCGGTTTCCGCAATTTTAAGGTAACCAATCTGACCATTTTTGCTCCAAATAATATTCCCTGAATAA
>CAZLDP010000011.1:0-6488 GCA_964558145.1 uncultured Prolixibacteraceae bacterium
TAGATCATATGCTTGATGGGTTGATTTCCATGGGCATAATTCCCCATGTTCATGATCTGCATCTCCCTGATTTCATGGGATACCTGTCCATAGTACGATTCGTCGAAAACAGGCGGCACCTTGAATACCGAATCGAGCATGGCTGTAAATTGTTTTTTCCCTCCCATAAGGCCAATCAGACCTTTGACATCGTGAAACACCGACCAGGTGTAGTGCCAACTGTTCCCTTCGGTAAAGGCGTCTCCCCATTTAAACGGGCTGAATGGAGACTGGAATGTGCCGTCCTGGTTTTTACCCCGCATCAGCAGGCTTCCTTTGTCGAATACGTTTTTGTAATTCATCGCCCGTTTTGCAAAAATGGCGATTTCCTTTTCCGGTTTCCCCAATGCTTTTCCCAACTGGTAGATGCAAAAATCGGCAAAGGCATATTCGAGGGTACGGGCCACATTTTCATTCACCTTCACATCGTAGGGAATATATCCCAGTTTATTGTAATAGTCCACGCCGAAACGGCCCACGGAACGGAGGGGGCCTTCATTTTCGGAATTTTTCAGCAATGCTTCCCAGAGTGTCTCAATGTCGTATCCACGGCGCCCTTTCAGCCAGGCATCGGCGATCAGGGTAGCCGAATTGGAGCCAATCATGCAGTCGCGATGGCCGGGACTGGCCCATTCGGGAAGCCAGCCGCTCTCCTTGTAGGTATTCACCAGTCCTTCCTGGATCCTTTCGTTCAGGGAAGGATACATCAGGTTGAAAAAGGGGAATACCGCGCGGAAGGTATCCCAGAACCCGTTGTCGGTATAAAGGTATCCCGGAAGCACCTTCCCGTTGTACGGACTGTAATGAATAACTTTTCCCGACGGATCAATTTCATGGAATTGCCGTGGGAATAGCAACACCCGGTAAAGACAGGAATAAAAGGTCTTCACCTGGTCGTCGCTTCCACCTTCCACGGCAATGCGCGACAGTTCCCTGTTCCAGACGGCCCTGCCTTTTTCCTTCACGGTATCGAACGGATCATCAGCCAACTCTTTCAGATTCTGCTCAGCCTGTGCATAACTGATGAAGGAGGAGGCCACGCGGGCATGAATTTGCTCCCCGCTTTGGGTCTGAAACCGGATGGCTGCCCCGACATGGTCGTCCTGAAGCTCGTTTACCCCTTCCACCACGTGATCTTTGCTCCATACGGAAGCAGCAGTGAAAGGCCTGTCAAACTGGATCACGAAATAGTTTCTGAAATTGTCGGGGACTCCGCCGCTGTTCCGGGTGGTATACCCTATGATTTTGTTTGCTGAAGGGATAATTTTTACATACGATCCCCGGTCAAAGGCATCGACCAGCACCCAGGAGTTTTCATTTTCGGGAAAGGTAAACCGGAAGATGGCGGCCCTTTCCGTGGGTGTGACTTCTGCCGTGACATCGTAATCGGCCAGATAGACCTTGTAGTAGTGGGGTTTGGCCGTTTCCGCCTTGTGCGAGAACCAACTGGCCCGCTCTTCCCCTTTGATTTTCAGGTCGCCGGTAAGGGGAAAAAGTGAAAACTGGCCGTAGTCGTTGATCCACGGACTGGGTTGGTGAGTTTGTTTGATCCCCTGTATCTTATAGGCATCGTAGGTATATCCCCAGCCATCTCCCATACGGCCGGTCTGCGGGGTCCAGAAGTTCATTCCCCAGGGCCGCGCGATAGCCGGATAGGTATTCCCGTTCGACAGTTTGAATTCCGAATCGGTTCCCATCAAGGGGTTGACATAATCGACAGGTTGAAAGGGATTGACCGATATGTTCAGTGCGAAGGCACACAAAAGATAAGTAAGGATTGTTCTCATTGCAGACGGATTCATGGATTATGGTTCTTTCGGCAAACTTAACAAATCCGCATGAATCACAAGCGTTCTCATGCAGCAACCTCCCTCTCCGAAGGTTTTAACGGGGGCGAATTTGAATTGATCTTTTCAAGAAAAAAAATCGCCATGCAGACAAAAGAAAAAATTGTGCCTTTTCTCTCATTCCATCTGAATTCTGTCATTCAGGTCAGTTCCGGAAGATGGATTTATGCCGGGATTGCCGACAAACCTGGTGGTTGGATAAGCCCAACGGATATCGGGGAAGAGGGTAAATTCCTTCAGGATATCTTCCCAAATCGCAGTTTCAGTAACCCTTCTTTTTTGGGGATCACAAAGATATCTCGCTGAAAGCTTAACTCCGTATTGCATTACGCTTTCATAAACGATGGGAGTCAAGTATTGAAAGTGAATCAGGTACAACTTGCTGGCTTCTTTCAGGTCATGTTCAGCCGGCTGGATCGTGCTATGTACGTGTTTGTTTACAATGGTGGTAACCAATTCTTTGGCTTTTTCCCAGTTGCTTTCAAAGGTCAACCTGATTTCAAGCTCATTCCAGATATAATGAAAACCCTGGGTGTAGTTGGCCTGGGGTTCCGTAAAAACTTTCCCGTTGGGAATATGGATAATTCTTCCTGTGCTTTGGTCGGCATTTACCCAGTTGCCGATTTCCAGAATTGAAAATTGGTAAAGCCGGAGATCAATCACGTCGCCCTGATGGGGGCCGATCTGGATCCGGTCACCGATAACGAACGGTTTGCGGAACAGGATAAAAAGCCATCCTGCCATATTAGCCAGAAGATCCTTCAGTGCGATGGCAATCCCGGCCGAAAGCAGACCCAGAAATGCACCCAGGTACCTGAATGCGTGAATCCAAAGTGTCCCGATAAGAATAAGGGCAGTAACCGGAATGATGTAACTGATTACCCTTTTTCCTAAATACCTGGTTTTTACATCTTCGGTATTCTTCCAGACGATCCGGAGGAGAAGGTATCTTAAAGCGTATAAAAAAGTCAGAATTGCGACAGAGATCACAATTTTCTCCTGGTTTTCCAGGGAAATTCCCGTGTAATTCTGAATGATCAGCCCCAAATTTTTCATTGTATACTGCTACTTTGAAAATCAGTTTTTGTGGGGTATAAGATACAAAAATAGGAGGAGTAGTCACTCCGGCGATCAAGAAATCTTCAGTTTCATCAATTGCATGCTTTACCGGAAGCGGTCGACGGTAAAGCGGGCCGTACCGGTACAGATTCTTCCCTTGCTGGTTATGCCCTCCACATAGACATTGTAATGGGTGACCTCATCGCATGCGAAGAATGACAGGTCGGCTTTGCCATCTTTAGTATTTATAAAAGGATTCCAGTATAAAGTGGTCCTGTAGTCGGGTTCCGGTCTGTCGACATTTTCAGGTGTATATTTCGGAGAATAAAATTCTTTAAAAGGCTGGTATCCCATTAATTTGCGTCTAATCACCCCCGGGGTGTAGAAGTTGGAAACGGTGCGTTCACCCGTTTTGGTATAAATGGCGATAATCCCGTTTCCTCCCCGGCTTCCAAAGAGAGCCAGGTCGGAGACATCCTTCAGCACGTCAACCACATCCACGTCACTTACAGGAATGGAGCGGGCCATTTCCACCCCGTCCTGGCCTTCGTACATCATCCCGTCGATCAGGAAGTTGGGGGTTCCGCCCCCGCGAATCGACACACTGTTCCCGCTGACAAACAGCCCGGCGACCCTTCCTGACAAAAAAGCCAGGACGTCGGAGTAACTCATCACATTTTCCGGAATCTTAATCGAATGGGAGGTGGATCCATAAATCCTGAAGTGGCCATCATCCTCTTCCTTCTCCCTTTTCGCCCTTTTTATCTCCACTTCACCCAACAGGATCGAACTGGTGTCGGGGTAAAATTCACGCAGTGCCAGGTCGCTGAAATATTTCCGGCGGTACAGATCCACCGGAATTTCCGTGAAATTTCCGAGGATATTAATCTCCGATTTTGTCACTTCCGGTGGGTCTTTAAAAATGGGGTCCAGGAATACTTCCGTATTCAGTTTCCCCTTTTCATTTCTTGCCTGGACCACTACGGTAGCTGAATCAATCAACAAAAGCTCATCAAATTTGTAAAATCCTTTTTCATCCGTGATTCCCATCATCAGTTCGGGCTTGTCTTTGGTAAACAGCATCACGATGATTTCACCTGCGGGCACGGGTTTTTTCCCCAGAATCCGTTCTGCTCTTCCTTTCAGGGATATTCCCCATTCCGGCCGGTAATCAGGCAGCCGGGTTCCTGCCGGGAGTGTGTCGATGAGGTAATTGCTCCAGCCGTGTGTCATCATCAGCCAATCGAGTTTTTTCTCGGCAGCAAGGGTATCATCAGAAAAGCAGGCAGCCGGATTTTCAATATATCCTTTTAACTCAGGGCCCAGGAGCAATCCTGACAAGATCGAATGCGACGGACCACCCGTGCCGACACTGTTTTCATCCACCACGGCAACCGACAGCATTGAAATCTCCTCATCAGTCCGTCCGGGATCGTCGGCAAGGTGAAGCCCGATGGCCGAACGGGTGGAGTAAAGCAGGGAATCGGTAGTGACGGTCAGTTTATTGATATCAATTCGGCTGTTAAAAAACACCCGTTCGGAAACAGGCTTTAGATCCCTGTCTAAAAGAACGAGCCTGTTTATCCCTTCGCCGAACATATTCCGGGGGATTCGCATGGTCCGGCTTTTTGATCCGGCTTCGAACTGTTTGTAAAACTGGAGGTTGCCGTGGTAAAGGTCGGCCAGGATAAATGGCTGTTTGTCATACTCCCCGGTACTCATCAGGATGTGGACCGCCACCTCTTCTTCAGTCTGGCGGGCTACCTGGAGCTTAATACCTTTTTTCTGGACGGCCAGTTCTTTCCGGAACTCAGGATACTCCTCCAGCCGGGCAAAATAGGTTTTATCTTCAGACGGGGTCAGATAAAAACTCCCCATCCCCTGAAATTTCGTATCAAAGGTGGTTACGGTTGTTCCGTTTTCATCGCAGATGTCCCCTTTCAGGTTTATGCCCTTCCCGGAAATGTCTACTGCTTTTACGGCCACCTGGTTGCTGATATTGGCCAGCAAAAAACCTCCTTCGGGGAGAAATGCGACATCGGGCAGGGGGGCGCTCCGTTTTTTCACCTTTGGCACGGGTAATTCTGTTGAATTGAGTACTTCCATCACCCTCAAGGGTTTGGTGTAGAGGGCATCATTCCCGTAATCGCGCAGGTAGCTTGTATAGGCGCGCAGCAGGTAGTTGCCCGGGGCCAGGGAATCGGGGAGATAGAGGTATCCGGAGGCCTCTCCGTTGGCAGCAATCAGGTTTTGAACCGAAATCACGTCGCCTTTTTCATCTACCAGGTCCACAAAGAGGTTCTCAATTCCTTTCACCAGTTCATGGTCTTCCCTGAAAGTGAGGTACGCTTTCAGCCATACCGTCTCCTTCAGGAAATAAAATTCACGGTCGGTATGAAGATAAACCTGAACGACGGGAAGTGGACACTGGGTCTTCGTCCACTCTTCGATGGTCTGGGACTTCACAGCATGTTGCACAAGTCCTTGAAAAAGGATCGGGAGTAGTGTAAACCGTACGAACCGGGAAGAATAAATCCTGGTGAAATAGTTCATTTTTGGTTGTTCAATTGAGAGGTGGACAATACGACAAATATAGATAAATGTCGAGGAGATGTAACTTCCATGTTCAATTATCCTCCCGGTATTTTGATGAATCTCCAGGGACCGGGCGCCGGACCCCCGGAGAAAACCTGTTAGTGACTTAGAACGACGCGGTTCCGGAAAGGCCTGACCATATTGGGGTGATGGCCCGAATACTCCATTTCTTTCATGTGGCATACCTTGCAGGTCGATTCTGCACCAATGGGAAGCGGTGATTTTCCATACTGCATGGGCTGGGTGTTGTCCTGGTTTTTCCCGAAGGCGTTGACGGCCGGGTACTCCGAATGGGGAGAATTGTGGCAAGCTGCACAACGCATTCCGGTATTGTCGGTACGCACCCGGTAGAGTTGGGTGAAAGCCTCGTTCCAGGTATTAACGCCTGAAGAACCTTTTTCAGGTTGTTTAAAACTGCGGTGGCATCCCAGGCATTCCGGTTCCTGGATCCAGGGACTCCGGGGTTTCACTTCAGCCACGGTAGTTTTAAGGTTTTTTACCAGCCGCTGACTGCTGGGATTATCTTTCTGGGCATTCAGCAGACCGGTAGCATGTTCTTCAAGAGTCCCGTGGCAATTTGAGCAGTTTTTGCCGACCTGGGGGTGAATCCCCCGGTTACAGCGGGTATTGCCGTCGGAGGCGGCAGGGTGGCACATCGCACAGGCACGTCCTCCTTCCACGTACATGTAATTGGCATGCCATCCATGGAGTGCTGTGGAGAAATTGTTGTGTCCCTTCTTTCCCGGAGCGCCCAGAGCCGGGTCGGCATGGCAACTCTGGCAGAGAATGGGTTTCTTCCGGCTTGCCGATCCGTAGAGGTCGGTGCCGTTGAGCCGGTCGTGCACTTTCAAGATGTTGATGGCCGTTTCGTCGGCAACCCCCGACACATCGTTCACCCGCCAGCCGCCGCCATGGCAGTTGCGGCAACCCATTTCCGTGGATACTGGC
>CAZLDP010000011.1:6498-17443 GCA_964558145.1 uncultured Prolixibacteraceae bacterium
ATGGTAAACTGCGGGTAGGGGAGGAAGGAACCGTCGTCGCCGTAGGGAACCACGGGGATCATTTCCGCAACAAAGCTGTTCCGGTCAGCATGCCAATCAAGCGTTCCGGTAAGGCCTTTCCCCGCCAATCCCACATTCTTCCCGGGCGAAGCCCCAAAATAAGATTCTGTGAAGTCCCAGAATTCCACATGCGCCGACGGATTTTCAAAACCCTCCTGGACCCTGTATTTCAGTTCGATTCCCTCACTGACAATTTCAGGCTTCGCACCTCTTCTGATCAGTTGGGCTTCCAGGGTGTTGGCAGGCGGAAGCAAGATAAACCAGGGATCGCAGTCCGAAATACAGTGCATACCCAGATCGTTCCATGCCAGCAAAACAAATTCGTCTTTCTGGATGTCAAATGGCGGGATCTCATTTTCAACTGGGGTGGGTTCATATTTAGCCAGGGTGGTAATCTTCTCTTTGCCCTGCAATTCAGTGATGATGAAAGCCGCCAGCGCCTCCATCTCCCGGCTGGTACCCACGAACCGGGGCATGTAATTCAATACTTTCCCCTGCCCGTACAACTGCGAGATCATCCCCATGTAGGTGAGATCTTTGGTTTTATCGATGATGTCATTCTTGACCCCGCCAATGGTGTGGCAGGCAAGACACTGCAGGTTGAAAAGCTCCCTTCCCGCTTGCAATTCATTTTCTTCCGTGATCTCCCTGACGGTGGTCCATTTGGCATGTTTCAAAACACCCTCCCGGTTCAGGGTTTCCACCTGATTTTCCAATATGGTCGTGGAGTACATGTAGCCGTGGATGATGTAAGGTTTTCGCGCGTATTCCCGGAGGTATTCAAAACTGCCGTACCAGCCCAGCCCGATCAGGAGGAACACGAAAACCATGACCCGCTGCACCGCCAGGGTGGTACGCAGGGAATAAAAGAGTCCGGCTACAAATATCAGTGTCGAGGTAACAAGGAAGGCGGTGACGAAAAATTGCGTCTGGGCATTTAGTCTGAAAGTGGTAATCCGGATTTCTTCGGGAACGGAATAGAAGTACCAGATGGCCCCCAGGATGATAAAGGGCACCGGATAGAGGAGCCACTTCGTGCAGTATTTTATCATCTTTTTCCGAAGCTCCGCCTCCTTGGAGAAGACCACTGTGACGTAGCCGAACAATCCGGCGATCATGAAAGCGGCAGCGGTGCGGAAGAAGAGAGAGGAGAAATAGGTCGGATTGAAAAAGCCGTCCCAAAATGCATTGGTCTCCAGCCATTTTCCTGGCGTGATCATAAATGAGAGAATTCCGTTGATGATCACCATGCTCAGCCAGGCAAAGAGGAAATAGAAGAAGGCTACCTGAAGCCTATCTTTGTCGCGCATCTGGTCGTGGCGGTAGTGATAGATGAGCAAAGCAACGATTTCGCCGATGAAGAAGACCCATTCGATGGCCCAGCCGAAAACAAAACTATGGATCAGTGTGGAGGTGGCAGCAGGATTGGCCAGGGCGATGATAAACCAGATGCCCACTCCGGTAACTCCTCCGAAAACCATGGTGAGCAGGAGAAAGAACCAGGTATGCCGTTTTACGTATGCCCTGATATCCGGATCGTTGTCGCGGACTGCCTTCAGGTCGGTGAGCCAGAGGAAAAGGCCGCCTCCGACGGCAAGATGAGCTATATAGGCGTGGAAGGTGGAGATCAGCGCCACCAGGGTTCCGCTGCTCGTATTGTAAAGTTCCCAAATCGGATAGTTCATTGTACACCGCTCCTTCCTTCTTTGTTAAACCCAATTATTACCATATAATAAATGGCCGCCAGCCCTGCTAACAAAATCACCAGGAATAACACCAGTATCCCGTACTGGGGTTTCAGCTTCAACTCGCTGAGCCTGAAGTTGTCGCTCAGGTACATCATCCGCAGTTGGTAACGGGTAAGGATCATGGCCGCAAGGGTAACCAGGGTCAGAATAAATGTCGCATTGAATTTTCCCAGGAAACCGGTAGCCAATGCCCCGATGCCTGCACTAGCTCCCAGAATCAGGCAAAAGGTTGCCCAACCGTTCCCGCCCATGAACTGCTGAACGAATTCCTGCGGAATCGCCAGCAGGTACCATATTCCCACCGCCGCCTGGAGGGTAGTGGCAATAGCGAAAATTCTCAATCCCTCCCTGATGTTTGTTGCTTTTTCCTCAGTTGGTCTTTTAAGATACTTGTGCACCAGGGCATAAAAGAGTCCGCCGATGGCCACCGAGGCGATGATAAAGTGGAAATAACGCGGGAAAAATGCAGGATTCCCCAAATTCAGAAAGGTTCCTCCCCGTTCCCCGAAATAGGCTGTCCAACTTTCAGGCTGCTCCAGCATAGCATTGTTGGCCACCTGCATAAACCCGATATACAACAGGAGAATGATGGCCGTGATCAGCGAAATTTTGGAAAACCAAGGCGATTTGTTGTATTTTACTTTATGGATATAAATCCCGTAATAGGCCACAATCAGGATGGGGATGATGAGGATCCAGTAAACGGCCATCAGCACTGAGCTGGTGTAGAAAAGGTGTCCGAAGACCACCTGTGAAAAGAGAAGGGGAGGAACGCCCATGTTAATGGCGAGTGCCAGCAGTACAGGAAATTCTTCTTCAACCGGCATGTTCCGGTAGAAAAGCATTTCATCATCCTTCCCGGTAATCCTTTTGAACAGCACGACGAAAGCTCCGCCCAACACCGCATTGATCAGAATGATGTGGAGCAGAAAAATCAGTTGTTCAAGCAGGATAAACACCCAGGAAGGTGCTGGAATGGAATCCGCAACAGGAATGAGTGTTTGATAATCCATTGGTATCGGTTAAATTTGGTTATAGTCTACCCATGCACCCGATCACAACTGAGGCAAGTGTAGGTGCCCCTAAAGTAATTATTTTCCAATAAAAAAGCGCGTTGATATGGCCAAATTGTTTTTCGGTAGGAGCCACAATCATAGGTAGTTGAGCAAATCCACACTTTTCTCGATTACAAAGTCAGGCACTATGGGAGAATGGGGCAAGTCTTCTGCTTTTGCTTCGCCTGTGAGTACCAGAATATTCAAAATTCCGAAATCAATACCCATTTTAATATCTGTGATCAGACGGTCGCCCATGATGCACAGCTCTTCCTTTGTAGCCCCGGTGCGGTTCAACAATCCTTCCATCATTTCCTGGTTGGGTTTGCCGATCACCTTGGGTTTTACTCCCGTGGCAGCAGTGATGGCGGCACTCAGTGCCCCGCAATCGGGAATCATCTGGCCTCCCTCAAGCGGACAGTTGAGATCGGGATGGGTGGCAATAAACGGGATTCCCTGCCGGATAAAACGACAGGCTTTGTCCAGTTTGCCATAGTTAAAGGTCTGATCAAATCCGAGTACCACAAAGTCGGGTGCGCTTTCATCCGGTATGAATCCAGCATTGATAAACTCATCCTCCAGATTCCGGGTACCCATCAGGAATACATGTGCTCCCGGATGGATACTTTTCAGGTATTCAATGGTGGCATCTCCCGAGGTGTAGATCATAGACCCGTTGATTTCGATCCCCATTTTCTTCAGTTTGTGGTAATAGTCGGCGCTGTTTTTCGAGGAGTTGTTGGTCAGAAAAACATATTTCTTTCCTGCGTTTATTAAACCTTCCAGAAATGGAATCGTAAAGGGGAAGAGTTTATTCCCAAGATAAATGGTGCCGTCCATATCAAGGGCAAAAACTTTAATTTTTTCAAGTCGCTTTGCGATGGTGGGGATCACCATGGCTTCATTATTATTGTTCATTCTATGCATTGTTCTTTATTCTCTTTTTTCCTTAATTTCAGCTACTTTGCCCGCGTTCCATGTGAAAGCGAAAAACAGGGTGGCAACCAGTCCGCATCCAACCAGAACCGAGCAACCCGTACTCCATCCGCTGCGGGTTACGTTGACGCCCAGTCCCCAACCCGGCATCCTCCTTGTCCTGACCCGCGTTTTCGGGAACCTCATCCCCTGAAACCACCCGTTTAAAAGCCAGAAAACTGAGTCCGAAGAAAAGGCTCATCGAAGCAGACAGGAACAGCCCCAGGGCCATGAAGTATCTGGGATTGGACTGATCGCTCCAGATCCGGTGCAGACCGAAGAAATTTCAGTATAGACATGGTCTCCCCTTTGATTAATGGTAGATTTCGTCAAGCCATTGTTCCAGATAACCTGTCCGCACGGCCAGGTCAAGCACGGTAAAGCGTGAACGGATAAACCATGCCTTCCGGAAGGAGTCTTTCATTCTTTCCCTTGAAATCCCGATTTCTTCCGGCTCGGTGGGTGCTCCCACGGCAATCAGTCTATCCCTGACGCTCTGCGAGGGAAGCAACTGGCCTGTCAACCGGGTTTTTAATCCGGGCCAGATCGATTTGAGTTTTTCAAGCTGCATGGCCAGTTCGTCACGGGTCAGGTATTTGTCGTTTGAATGTTTCCACACGATATCCCTGAAATCACTATTTCCAAAAATTTGGTCAATCTCTGTTTCCAGTTCACTCCATTCGGGCCACTGCCTGCAGCATGCTTCCACGTTGAGATTTTCCAGCGGTGTCTGAAGCACCTTTTCATAAAGCCGTGATATGGCCAGCGTGGCTATACCCACCTGAAAACCGTGGGAAGGCGTCTCTCCGTGGTGGGTGTGGTGTTCCATATTCCAAAGGTGGCTTAACATATGTTCCGCTCCGGAGGCTACCCGGCTTGTTCTAGACCATTGCATGGCGAAACCACCCAGGATCAGTCCTTCCATCAGGGATGTGATGGCGCTCGCTTCACCCTCTTTCGCTCCCCGGGGATCGGCCAGGGCATCTTTTAGCCCGTCCTGGACGATTGACCACGCCTTTGGTTCAATGGGCTCATTTCCCAAGGCATCGGCAAGGATCCAGTCGGCTCCTGCTACGATTTTGGCAAACAGATCGGCATACCCCGATGCCGTCATGGCAGCCGGGGCTTTCCGTATAATTTCAATATCGGCCAGTACCGCCTCGGGGGCGGGACAGGAAAAGGTCTGTTTTGCCCCCTGGTAAGTGATGGAGGCGCCAAAGGCGGTATACCCATCCATGGAGGCGGCAGTGGCCACGCACATATAAGGTCTGTTTGCGAGGGAGGAAGCCAGCTTGGTCAAGTCGTTCAAAGTACCCGATCCCACTACCACGGGGATGGCCTGGTCAGCCCTGAGCGCTTCTTCCAGTTTTTCCACGTTGCCATATTCGGCATAGGGTCTGGATTCAGGGAAGACAAACGGGGAGCTGCACGCAATGCCGGCACGCTCCATCTGCTTTTGTACCTCATCCCCTGCAACTTTCCAGGTGGTGGTGTCGGCAACCACCCGGAAAGGTTTCCCCGGAAAGATTTCCCTGAACAGTGCGGGAACCTGGTTGAGAATGTGCTGTCCGATCAGCAGGGCACGGGTCTCCCTCGCTGATTCCAGGGCTTCCTTTAATTTCGGTTTCATAAAATGATCATTAATGAGTAATATGGGATTACAGGTGATTGATTGTTTTTACATTGTTCGGGAGAGTGATGAACTTTGTCAGGATGGCGCTGATGATATACAGGATGGCCAGAATCCAGATCACACCCTCATCGCCTACCATGCCGATGAAAAGCCCGACGATTGCCGGACCGACGAATACGGGCATACCGGCGCCAAGATTCAGAACCGCCATGGCTGCACCCTTGTCTTTCTGGACAAGCGACGGAACCAGTGCGGAAAGCGGTACATACCCAGCCAGAAGTGCTCCCCAGAGAACCCCTGAAAGCATGACCGCAATATAACTTCCGCCAAAGAGCTGGGGAGAGTAAAAGAACAAAAGGGTCGATAGGGCACATCCCACCCCTCCGAACCACATTACGGTATTGCGCCATCCGATGGAGTCGCCTACAAAACCAAATATCAGGTTGAAAATGATGTTGCTGGTGAAAATAGTTCCCCAGATCTGAAGCCATTCCGTGGTTGAAAAACCATGCTGGGCCATGTAGGTGGGGAGAAAAACCGGAAAGGCAAACTGAGCGGTGGTGTTGATCACCCTTACCAGTCCACCCAGAAATACTTTGGGTTCTTCCTTCACGATGGTCAGGCCTTTGACCAGTTCGTTGAATTTATCCTTTAAACTGCCTTTAATGCCTGTCACCGACTGGTCTCTGACCAGAACAAGAGAGAAGAATGCCCCCAACAGCACCCAGCCCACCGCACTCCATAGCGTATTAATATAGCCGATCCGGGTGATGGCCCAACTGGAATAGAAAGCTCCCAGCACCACAAGTCCGCCGGTAAAAACAAACCAGAACCATCCGACGGCCCTTCCCAGGGCATTTTTGGGACTTGCATATGCGATCCAGACCAGGAAAGAATAGGCAAATAATGGATAACCGAAACCCCGGAGGCCGTAGGTAATCCACATGGCGCCGATATGAAGCCCGGGCAGGGCATAACCTACAAATCCCACTGTTCCGGCTAAAAAAAGCAGAAGACCTGCCAGCATGGTTTTTTTCACCCCGATGCCTTCGGCTAACACTCCCGAGAGCCACGAGGAGATGGCGATGACGATTCCGTAAACAGAGAAGAGAGTGGCAGATTGCTGCATGGTCAATCCCCTTTCGAGGAGGTAGGGACTCAGCCAGCCCTGTTCCATGCCATCACCCATCATAAACAGGAGTATGCCCAGGTAACCCCATGCCAGATGGCGTGGTATACCTGCTTTTTCGAAGAAGCGATTGTTGCTGTTTTTCATTGGTAGAATTTTTAGGGCAGTTGCAAAAGGTAATTATTAGCCAGTTTCGTAAAAGTCTCAATCTGTTCCTGTTGCCAGCTTTCAGGGAGGTTTAACTCCCCGGCCATGATCCGGGCTACTGCGGGAGCCATTTCAATGGCTGCCCTCGCATCCAGGAACAGGACCCTGAGCCTTCGGGCAAGCACATCCTCCACGGTCTGTGCCATTTCTTCCCTGACAGCCCATCGTACATGAGCAACTTTAAAAGTATAATTATTATGCAATAGTTCCCCATTTAAAGGATCGGATTCCACGAGAGCCCCGATTTTCACTGCATCGCTGCCATACACATAATCCCAGAAGCTGTCATTAACCTTCGTAGCGTAACCGTGGACTTTCAGGTTGGCTGTCACACATTTCTTTCGCGGAAGATTTCCGATCTCCATGGATTTGTCGACAATCTCTTCCGCCATCTTCCTGTAGGTCGTCCATTTGCCGCCCGTGATGGTCAACATGTCTGATTTTGACCTGTAAATCTTGTGACTGCGTGAGATTTCCTTGGTTTTCCGGCTGTTTTCATTTTTGGGAGCGGCCAGGGGACGGAGTCCGGCAAAGACAGATAGTACATCGGAACGTTCGGGAGGAGCGGTAAGGTATTGTCCTGCCTGTTCAAGGATGAAATCTACCTCTGCCTCCAGGGCTTGCGGTTCCATATCCGGTTTGTCGAGAGGCGTGTCGGTGGTTCCGAGAACGACCTTATTGTGCCAGGGCACTCCGAACAAGACCCGTCCGTCGCTGGTTTTGGGAATCATCAGCGCCGACGGGCCACCCAGGAACTTTTTGTCCACCACCAGATGGACTCCCTGGCTGGGACGGATGGTTTTATGGGTGCCGGGAGCATCCATCATTCTGATTTCGTCCACAAATACCCCGGTTGCATTGATCACCACTCGGCTGCGAAGGGTGTATGCCCGGCCCGAAAGCATATCGGTGGTCTTCACCCCGCAAACTTTCCCCTCCGGACCTTTTTCGAGACCGGTTACTTTCATGTAATTGAGACAAATGGCCCCGAAATCGGTCGCCGTTTGTGCCAGGGTGACAGCCATCCTTGCGTCATCGAACTGGCCATCGTGATACACCACTCCGCCCCTTAATCCTTTTTGCTTCAGTCCCGGAATCTCAGCCTTCACTTTCCGGGCCGACATGGGCAGGGATCTGCCCAAGCCCAGTTTCCCGGCCAGGAGGTCGTAAAATGTAAGGCCTACAGCGTAAAAGGAACGTTCCCACCACTTGTAGTTGCCGATGATGAACCGCATGTCCTTCACCAGGTGAGGCGCATTCCGGCGCATCCTGCCCCTTTCGCGCAGCGCTTCCGTCACCAGGGCAATGTCCCCCTGAGCAAGGTATCGCACCCCTCCATGCACCAGTTTGGTGCTTCTGCTGGAGGTTCCTTTGGCAAAATCACTCTGTTCAAGCAATACAACCCGGTACCCCCGTGTAGCGGCATCCACCGCGATACCCAATCCGGTGGCGCCCCCTCCGATAACCACCAGGTCACTCGTGAACCCTTCTCCGGTTATCGCCTGCAGATTTTGACTCCGATCCATTTGTCCTGAAAATTTGGTGTAATTGAATATTGTTGCAAAAAGAAATTTAGAAACCTGTTATATTTCTTTTTGTTTCAAATAGTGATTCAAAGCAAAAGCAAATATATGCAAAAAGGAATATCTATTATCTTAAACAGCCCGGAAATTCTTTAATTTCGGGTGTTTTATTTGCAAGTAATTCATAAACAGCCAGGACTTTCATCCGGATGCAGAAGAGGGAGGAATTTCCGGAGCGGCATAGAAGGGATCAGGGTTTAACGGGAATAACCAGCTCACTGGTGGTATTTCCTGGGGCCGACACGAGGATTGAGTTCGCGGTAAGCCTGATCAGACGCCAGTTTTCGGGAGTATTCGCAAGGGCATCGGTTTCGACAAAGGATATAAACCGAAAGATACAATTTAAAAAAAGCCTGTTTGGCAGGGGAGACCGGTACGTTGTATTTCTTTGAAAAGCACTCCTCATATAACCAGACTCCCATTGGTCGTCACTTCAGGGAACAGCACTTTGTTTTTTTTTTGGCTATTCTTTTTTAAAATCTGGATTTCCATTAGCGGGGTTTCCCTCTGAAAACTATATATTTGCAGTGAATAACCCTAATAAATCTACTGTTATGTTAAGTATCGCTGAAAGACACAAATACATTCTGGAAAGTTTGAACAAGAATGGATTCATCAAGGTTTCCGATATAGCAAAAGAACTCGACGTAACTCCGGTAACCATCCGGAAGGATTTGAAATACCTTGAGAACAAAAAATTGCTCTACAGAACCCACGGAAGCGCCAGTCCGGTGAACCCGTACACCTCAGATCTCGATCTGCACGAGAAGGAAAAAATGAGAACGGAGGAGAAGCAGCGGATCGCCCTTGCCGCATGCAAGCTGATCGAAAGAAATGATACCATTATTATGGCCGCCGGTTCGACAGTGCACTCCTTTGCCCAGGAGCTGAATCCCGACTCTTCTCTTACCGTGGTCAGTTCATCGCTGAAAACTTCATTGCTTCTGAACAATAAAAACCACATTGAAGTGATTCAGCTGGGCGGTTTTGTGCGGAAAAACTCCTTTTCGGCCGTGGGGGAATATGCCCTCAAACTTTTCAGCGATATTGCCTGTTCCAAGCTCTTCCTGGGGGTCGATGGAATCGATGTGGAATACGGAATCACCAATTCGAACATCGAGGAGGCTACGCTCAACAAACGGATGATCGAAGCGGCTCACCGCACCATTATTTTATCCGATTCCTCCAAGTTCGGTCGCAGGGGATTCGGGCGAATCTGCAACATGGACCAGATCGACGTGATCATCACCGATTCAGGAATCTCTCCAAAAATCGCCTCGGCCATCGAAGAACTGGGCATTGAGCTGATCATTGTCTGAAATCTGTTTTTACTATTTTCTCTTTTTATTTTATATTTCCTTCTCTTTGTTTTTCTGCAAATCTTCCCAAAAGAAAAGTAATAAAACGATTCAGAAAAGAAAGTAAAATGTTTCTTTGGGTTCTGTATGCAATATTTTTTATATTTGTACAGAAATAAACGAAGATTTGCCGAAGCAAAAGGAAATTAATGAATAGGAATGATTTATTAAACGAAAATCACAAAAGTATTAAATCATTCACCGAGCACAATCCCGACTGCTTTCCCTTTTCGCACGCGGCGCCTTGTTTATATCAATGGTTGTCTAATAAAAATCTTAATCCATGCACGAACTAAAACTGTTGTTCCCGGCATTTCGCACAGCCGTTCTGGCCTTTTTCTTTCTTATGGCAGGGGTATTCACCGTGGAATCTTCTTTAGCCGCTCCTCCTGCAAAAAAAACGGCGGAAACCCCGGAGTACTCTTTTTCGAAGAAGAATCCGGCAAAGGTTTTTCGCTATGTAAAGGATGGCTCCATTATCGTGAGTGGCCACCGGGGTGGCAAGGTGAAAGGATACCCTGAAAACAGCCTTGAAGGGTTGCAGTATGTGGCCGGCCGGATGCCTCTCTTTTTTGAAATCGACCCGCGTCTGACCAAGGACAGTGTGATCGTACTGATGCACGACGCTACGCTCGATCGCACCACCACGGGGAAGGGTCGGCTGCGCGACTATACCTATGCGGAGTTGAAAGAGATCAGGCTGAAAGACCATGAGGGAAATGTGACCGATTTTTCCATTCCTACCCTGGAGGAAGTGATCAGGTGGAGCCGCGGTAAAACCGTGGTGAACCTCGACTTCAAGGATGTGCCGCCGGAAATGACCGCCCGTCTGATCCGCAAACTCCGGGCGCACCGCCATGTGATGCTAACCGTTCACAACGGGGAGCAGGCAGCTTTTTACCACGAACGTTTCCCCCGCATCATGCTTTCCGCTTTTGCACGGACGCCTGAGGAGTATGCCTCGATTGCCGCATCGGGGGTGCCCTGGAAAAACATGATCGCCTATGTGGGACGTTCCATCACGCCCGAAAACCGCGAGATCGTTGAAATGCTGCACGAAAAGGGAGTCAGGTGCATGATCTCTGTAGCTCCCACCCACGACAAACTGACTGATCGGGCTGAACGGCTGAAGAAAAACCGGAAGGAGATCGGCCTGCAACCCGACATCATTGAGTCAG
This sequence comes from uncultured Prolixibacteraceae bacterium, assembly GCA_964558145.1. Taxonomy (GTDB): domain Bacteria; phylum Bacteroidota; class Bacteroidia; order Bacteroidales; family Prolixibacteraceae; genus UBA1413. Next base: position 17,425 of record CAZLDP010000011.1, read on the forward strand.
CCTATCCCCCCAATGCCTG
>CAZLDP010000012.1:0-17339 GCA_964558145.1 uncultured Prolixibacteraceae bacterium
AATGAATAGTTTGATCAGAATAATGACCCACAGGGTTTTTCCAAGGGTCATGCTTCGGAATCCTTCATAATAAAAGCGGAATATTTTAGTCAAGATGTTCATTGCTCCCATGTGGTGTAAGGCCGTTGCGCCAGTTGTGAATTGTAGTAACGCCGGTCATGGGTCACCTCTTCTCCCAACCAACCGGGACGACTAAAGGGAGCGTCTTCGCTTTCCAGTTCCACCTCGGCAAGCCAGAGCCCTTCATTGGCACCCCGAAATTCATCCACTTCCCACAAGGTACCCTCCCAGGTGATCCTGTGCCTGATCTTTTCCACCGGTGGGAACAGGGCAAGTTTCAGCATCTCTTCAGCATCTCCGGCAGGAATGGGATATTCAAATTCAGACCGGGTGATCCCCATGATCTTTCCCTTGATGGTGATCCATGCCTGCTCCCCTTCCAGCCTGACCCGAACCACCCGCTCCGGATCCACCGAAAGATAGGCCTGTTTCAGGATGGTTTGGAAAACCGACGGGGTAAACCGTTCCTTTTGTACCAGAAATTTGCGTTCAATTTCCTTCACTTTACTATTTTTGTGTAAATGTAAAAAGGAATTATTAAAAATAAGAAGAAGGAAACAACAAACTTCCTGCCTCAGAGAAAATTTCTTTTTCCCCGGGCCTGATGGCTGTCCTTGCAGCGGTAGTGGCGCTGGTATATTTCAGGAGGCTGCTCGGATTGTGTATCATTCTCCACCTCTCCGGAAGCCCTCCGGATGCGGTCAGCTTTGGGGAACAGTTTCTCCGGCTGAATGGACAAAATGCCGAAATCCTGTTCTTCACAGCCCGGAAATTGTTACTGACAGGCCAACTTGCAAGGGGAACCTTATTCAGGAACAGACGTACCAATTGAAACCGGAGAATGAAAAACCGGAAATGACCGGGGAAAAGGGTATGCCCTGCACATGGGGTGATGAACTAAAATCAGTACGAACAATTATAAAGTTGGATACATGATCACACGGGAAGAAGCAGTTGCTTTATTAGAGGAAAAAGTCTCTTCCGAAAGCATGAAAAGGCATTGTTATGCCAGCGAGGCGGTGATGCGGGCATTAGCCAGGCGGTTGGGACGCGATGAGGAGGAATGGGGACTGGCAGGTCTTCTCCACGACATCGACGTAGAAATCACCCATGCTGACCCCTATACCCATGGTCCTTACGCCGCTCAACTTCTCAACGGCAAAGTGACCCCGGAAGCTCTTGATGCCATCGTTATGCACAACGAAGTGGCCACGGGAAAGGAGCGGTCGACCGAATTCCAGCATGCCCTGGCCGCAGGGGAAACCATTACCGGGCTGATTACAGCCACAGCGCTGGTCTATCCCGACAAAAACGTGGCATCGGTCAAGGTGAAGTCCATCACCAAACGAATGAAGGAAAAAGCATTTGCTGCCTCGGTGAAACGAGAGAACATCATGGAATGCGAAAAAATAGGAATCCCCCTTGAAGAATTTGCCGGACTGTCGCTCCGGGCGATGCAAGAGATGAGCGACCCGGCATGACGCTGACCTAAATAGTTTTCATTTGCACTACGCAAGAGATTTTAAATATTCTTTCTGCCTGTAACAGTTCGTTAAAAACAATGTTAAATAATTGATAATCAACAAAATAATTTGTAAATAAATTCGCGGAAATCCGTGAAATCTGCGGACAAAATAAAACATATTCCTTGTCCGCTAATTACGCTAATTGACGCTAATTAAAACACAAGAGCATTAGATTTTGAAAAAGTGTTTTACAACTTTTGTTTGTGATTTTAAGATTTTATTATTATTTTTCATCCTGAAAGTGGTGTTAGTTTTGTTTGTGATTTTGTTTCAATAGCCTGAAAATAAACAATCTACATCATTTTTCCTATTTTTTATTATAGATTTTTAGGTGTAATGTTTTTAGGTGTAAGTTTGTCCCGTAAACGAACCTGATATGTCAACAATGGGCAGCAGCGCCGGAGAACAGGAAGCGCCATTCCGCTATTTCGATCTGATCATGGCCATTTTTGTGGCAGTGTTGCTGATCTCAAACATTGCCTCCACAAAAATATTGACCCTCTGGAAATTCACATTTGACGGAGGAACCATCCTCTTCCCGCTCAGCTATATCTTCGGGGATATCCTCACCGAAGTATACGGCTACCGCCGTGCCAGGAAAGTGATCTGGACCGGATTCTTTGCTGCCCTGATGATGTCGCTTATTCTTTGGGTGGTACAGCTTTTGCCTCCTGCGGATGGCTGGCCTAATCAGAAATCGTATGAAGAGGTAATTGGATTTATCCCCAGGATTGTGGCTGCTAGTCTGGTTGCCTACTTCACCGGTGAATTCACCAACTCCTGGCTCCTCTCCCGGCTCAAGGTGAAGACCGGAGGAAAATACCTGTGGCTGCGCACCATCGGCTCCACCCTTGCAGGTGAAGGAATCGACACCCTCCTCTTCTGTCTGATTGCCTTCTACGGCCATCTTCCCGGAAATCTGCTCCTTGCGGTAATCATATCCAATTACATCTTCAAATGCAGTGTGGAAATTCTTTTTACCCCCCTGACCTATGCCGGGGTAAATTTTCTGAAAAGAAAAGAACGCATCGACACATTTGACCGGGGCATCAGCTACAATCCCTTCCGTTTTATGTAAATTTAATATTAATTTTCCCTCTTGTCTTAAGCAATTAAGACATAAACGGCATTTTACTTACGGTTTTTTTTGGCAATTCAATTTTATTTTTACATTTGCAGCGGTATGGCCTGTTAATAACAGGCAATAAAAAACATGAACAAACTGTCGGTCCATATTATTCTTGTAGGTGTAGTCATTCTTAGCAGTAGCTGAGGAGGGTATGTACATTTACAGAAATCAGGATATGCAGCCTTTCTCAGCAAACGGGAAAGGTTTTTTTTTATCATCGATCTCAAAAAAAATATAAAAATGGGAAACAGGTTACGAAGTGAGACCACCACCAAGGGGCGCAGGATGGCCGGAGCGCGCAGTCTCTGGCTCGCGAACGGGATGACGGAGGATCAGATGGGAAAGCCGGTGATAGCCGTGGTGAATTCCTTCACCCAATTTGTTCCGGGACATACCCACCTGCACGCCATCGGGCAGCAGGTCAAGTCGGTCATTGAACAGGAAGGTTTTTTTGCTGCTGAATTCAACACAATTGCCATCGACGACGGAATCGCCATGGGACATGACGGCATGCTGTATTCGCTACCGTCGCGCGACATCATTGCCGACAGTGTGGAGTACATGTGCAACGCCCATTGTGCGGATGCCATGGTGTGTATCTCCAACTGCGACAAGATAACTCCAGGGATGCTGATGGCAGCCATGCGGCTGAATATCCCGGCCATTTTCGTTTCCGGGGGTCCCATGGAGGCGGGAGTCACCGGCGGAAAAGCCTACGACCTGGTGGATGCCATGGTCATGGCAGCCGATCCCTCGGTCAGCGATGAGCTGATGACCGAAGTAGAGCAGGCCGCCTGTCCGACCTGTGGTTCCTGCAGTGGCATGTTCACCGCCAACTCCATGAACTGCCTTACCGAAGCCATCGGCCTTTCCCTTCCGGGGAACGGCACCGTGTTGGGCACCCATGTTAATCGGAAGAGACTCTTTGAAGAAGCTGCCCGGAGAATTGTAAAAATGACACGTGCTTACTATTTCGACGGCGACGAATCGGTTTTGCCCCGGAATATTGCAACCCGTGCTGCCTTTTTTAATGCCATGAAACTCGATATTGCCATGGGAGGGTCAACCAACACCGTTCTGCATCTGCTGGCCATCGCCCATGAGGCAGAGGTGGATTTTACCATGCACGACATCGACCGGCTTTCGCGCACAACACCCAACCTGTGCAAGGTGGCTCCCAGTTCAGCCTACCACGTCGAAGATGTGAACCGTGCCGGGGGTGTTCTCGGGATCTTAGCCGAATTGGACAGAGGCGGACTCTTAGACACTTCGGTGAACCGGGCCGACGGGAGGAGGCTGGCATCTGCCCTGGCAGACTATGACATCCTGAGTGATTCGGCAATTCCCGAAGCCTTTGACCTGTTTAAGTCAGCCCCGGGCGGAAAACGGAACCTCGTGCTGGGGTCACAGGCTGCCGTCTATCATGAACTGGATACCGACAGGGAGAGAGGGTGCATCCGCAACCTTGCCAATGCCTATTCCGCCGACGGGGGTCTGGCAGCGCTTTACGGCAACATCGCCCGTGATGGGAGCATCGTAAAAACTGCCGGTGTGGATCCCTCCATTCTGAAATTCACCGGTAGGGCCCGGGTGTTCGACTCCCAGGAGGAAGCCAGCAGCGGCATCCTGGGAAAGGCTGTCCAGCCCGGAGACGTAGTGGTGATCCGCTACGAGGGTCCGCGGGGAGGTCCCGGCATGCAAGAAATGCTCTACCCCACCTCGTACCTGAAGTCGATGAAGTTAGACAAAGTTTGCGCTTTGGTCACCGACGGCCGGTTTTCGGGCGGCACCTCCGGACTTTCGGTGGGCCATGTCTCTCCGGAAGCGGCTGCAGGCGGTGAAATCGCCCTGATCAAAGAGGGCGATCTGATCGAGATCGATACCACCCGCCGGACCATCAACCTGATAGTGACAGAAGAGGAGCTTTCAGCCCGGAGAAGGGCGGAAGAAGAAAAGGGCAAGGGAGCCTGGAAACCCGGACCTCGTCCAAGAAAAGTCTCCCAGGCCCTCAGAGCTTACGCCTCCATGGTGAGTTCGGCCGACAAAGGGGCGGTGAGGAGACTGGGGGAGTGAGGGATGGAGAGAAGGAGGGACGAAGAGACTGGTAATCAGTTAATTTCGAAATAAGCCTTTCGACTTCCTCAATCTTACCGGACCACTGAATCACAACATTTTAAAGTTAATTGACAAACTGAAAAAATAGCACAAACGATATGAAGGACAAACCAATTAGAGTAAGCGGCTCCGAAGCGGTTATCCTCTCTTTGATCGAAGAGGGGGTAGATACCATCTTTGGTTACCCCGGGGGGGCCATCATGCCCATTTACGATGCTTTGTATGATTATGGTTCCAGAATAAGGCACATCCTCACCCGTCATGAGCAGGGTGCCGCCCATGCGGCAGAAGGATATGCCAAAATCACGGGCAAAGCTGGGGTTTGTTTCGCCACGTCGGGACCAGGTGCCACCAATCTGATCACCGGTATCGCCGACGCCATGATCGACTCAGTTCCCATGGTATGCATCACGGGTCAGGTGGCCTCACCCCTTTTAGGTACCGATGCCTTTCAGGAGTCGGACGTGATCGGGATCTCCATCCCCGTCACCAAGTGGAACTACCAGATTACCTGTCCCGAAGAGATCCCCCAGGCTATTGCCCAGGCATTTTTCATCGCACAGACGGGCAGGCCAGGTCCCGTACTTTTAGAGATCACCAAAGACGCCCAGTTCGGAGAATTGGAGTTTGAATATAAACCCTGCACCAAGATCAGAAGTTACATCCCTGAAATTCCGGTAGATCCTTTCCGGGTGAAAGAAGCCGCCGAACTGATCGATGCGGCCAAAAAACCGCTTTTGTTATTCGGGCAGGGGGTTATCATTGCCCGGGCAGAAACGGAACTCCTTTCATTTGTGGGAAAAACCGGTATTCCCGCCGCATGGACCCTGCTTGGCCTTTCGGCTCTGCCCACCAACCATCCACTCAATATGGGGATGCTTGGAATGCATGGGAATTACGCTCCAAATATCAAAACCAATGAAGCTGACCTGATCATTGCCGTGGGTATGCGGTTCGACGATCGGGTAACCGGGAAAGTCTCCGCCTATGCCCGCAAGGCAAAAATCATCCACATCGAGATTGATCCTGCCGAAATCAACAAAATCGTCAAAACCAATGTGGCGATTCTGGGCGATGCGGCCAAAACGCTGAAAATGCTTACCGATAACGTCAAGCCAAACACGCATGAAGCCTGGGTTAACGAGTTCCGTGAAGCCGGCAAAGTGGAGTTTGAAAAAGTGATTAAAAAAGATCTTTATCCTGCCAAACCCGGACTTACCATGGGCGAGGTGGTGAAGCGGATTTCAGACAAAACCCGTGGGGAGGCTATTCTGGTTACCGATGTCGGCCAGCAACAAATGATTGCTGTCCGCTATTTTGAATTCACCAAAAGCCGCAGTTGTGTTACCTCGGGCGGATTGGGTACCATGGGTTACGGACTCCCGGCCAGCATAGGAGCCCAGATTGCCGCCCCCGACCGCACCGTGGTAGCCATGATCGGCGACGGGGGATTCCAGATGACCATTCAGGAACTCGGCACCATCGCCCAGAACAAACTGCCGGTAAAAATGGTACTGCTCAATAACCACTTCCTGGGAATGGTGCGGCAGTGGCAACAACTCTTCTTCGAGAAACGCTATTCATTTACCGAACTCTCCAATCCTGATTTCATCACCATCGCCCGAGGATTCGGTATCCCCGGAATAAAGGTAGACGAACGGAGTAATTTAGACGCTGCAGTACAACAGATGCTCGACCATCCGGGCCCCTTTCTCCTGGAAGTGACTATCGAGAAGGAGGACAATGTTTTTCCCATGGTGCCCTCAGGGGCATCGGTTTCCCAAATCATGCTTGAACCCTCAAAATAGAGAAAAATGAAGAGAGAATATAACATCACGGTTTTCTCGGAAAACCACATCGGACTTCTTTCACGGATTACCCTGATTTTCACCCGAAGAAAAATCAACATCGACAGCCTTACCGTGTCGGAATCAGCCATCGAAGGAATCTTTAAATACACCATAGTGGTGCAGTGCACCGAAGACATGGCCCGCAAGGTGGTATCCCAGATCGAAAAGGTGATCGACGTACTGAAAGCTTTCTACCTTCCCAACGAGGAGATGATCTACCAGGAAATTGCCCTTTACAAGGTTCCCACCGAAGCGTTGTACAATAGCGACCAGGTGGAGAAAATTGTGAGGAATTCCGGAGCCCGTATCCTTGAAATCACCCGGGAGTACACGGTAATCGAAAAAACAGGACACAAGGAGGAGACCCAAGCCCTTTTCAGCGAACTGAACCAGTTCAGGGTCATGCAGTTTATCCGCTCGGGAAGGGTAGCCATTACCCGCGACCCCATCGAACGGATCTCGGAGTTTCTCAGGCAAAGGGACGCCTTTCTGGAAGCAATCGACTGAAAAGAATCATCCATCTTAAGTTGTAAGTCTTAAATGATGGAAAATCAGAATTAGTTCAAACTTTGACTAAAGAAAATAAGGATTTTTTAGAAAATATAAATAATTGTAAAAAAGGTAATTATGGCAAAAATCAATTTTGGCGGAGAAGTAGAAAACGTGGTTCTTCGCGAAGAGTTTCCGGTTGAGAAAGCCAAGGAGGTATTGAAGGATGAAGTGATCGCCATCATTGGCTATGGTGTGCAGGGACCTGCGCAGGCGCTTAACATGCGTGACCAGGGATTCCGTGTGATCATCGGACAGGCTCCTGAGTTTAAACAGGACTGGGACAAGGCAGTAAGGGACGGTTTTGTTCCCGGCGAAACGCTCTTTCCCGTGGAAGAGGCTGTGAGCAAAGGCACCATCGTTCAATATCTGGTGTCGGATGCTGCCCAGCGCACGCTGTGGCCCCGAATCAAACCCTGTCTGAAAAAAGGCGACGCACTTTATTTTTCCCATGGTTTCTCAATTGTTTACAAAGAACAGACAGCGGTGATTCCTCCTGACTTCGTCGACGTCATCATGGTGGCTCCCAAGGGATCGGGCGCCAGTGTGCGCACCAATTTTCTGGCAGGCCACGGGATCAACTCAAGCTTTGCCGTATTCCAGGACTATACAGGACGTGCCCTGGACCGCACTCTCGCACTTGGAATCGCCATTGGCTCAGGCTATCTTTTCCCCACCACTTTTGAAAACGAGGTCTATTCTGACCTTACAGGGGAACGGGGCGTATTGATGGGCGCCCTTGCAGGCATTATCGAAGCCCAGTACCAGGTTCTCAGGGAACATGGACACTCCCCCTCCGAAGCCTTCAATGAAACTGTAGAAGAACTCACCCAGAGCCTCATCCGTCTGGTCGACCAAAACGGCATGGACTGGATGTATGCCAACTGCAGCGCTACTGCCCAAAGAGGAGCCCTCGACTGGAGACATAAATTCCGCGAAGTAACCCTTCCCGTTTTCAATGACCTGTACAAAAGTGTGAAGGAGGGTGTAGAGACCAAACGGGTCATCGACTCCCTCAGCGCGGACAACTACCGCGACAGCCTCAATGCCGAATTGAAAGAGATGCGTGAATCGGAACTCTGGCAGGCTGGCGCCGCCGTCCGCCGGCTCCGCCCGGGGAAATAAGTGAAAGCGGTTTTCCCCCTGGCAGCGTAGTGATGCCTGTACACGACCACCTGTAACCTATTGTCATTCTTTTAGTATATTTTGTGGGAAAGTCCCGGTAGCAGTGTGATCTTCCTTCCGTCAGGAAGGCGACATGCTGCTCCGGGATTTTTTCGTGGCACCCGGCAAGTTCTCCGCGAAAAATGAATCCGTTTAGGTTAAAATGTCTATCTTTATCAGGCACAACTTAAAGTTACTCCACAATGAAACACATAAATTACGGGTGGCGCCTGCTGTTATGCGGGGTGTTGCTTTTTGCTGCCGGATGCCGTGAAAAGGATGAACCGGGGGATTGCCGTGATTGCGCACAGATCACCACATTTACCCTGATGGCTTACAACAATCCGTCGCTTACTGCCGATGTTTCCGGAGTGATCGGCGCAGACCACACCATCATGCTGGATCTTCCGCCCAAAACCAACATAAAAGCGATGATTCCCAATTTCACCTTCGAAGGGAAAGAGGTGGTTTTCGGGGACAAGCCCTTGGTGAGCGGGAGTACCATCCTGGACCTAAGCCAGCCACTCCAGATTTCCGTGGTTTCCCTCAGCGGCAGTAGGCTGACATATACCATTAAGGCCACGCTGCAACCCTCCTCCGACAATACCCTCCTTTCTTTCGGACTTAAAAAGGAACACAACCCAGGTCTAGCTTCCGACGTTGCCTTCACCATAGACCAGCAGAACAGGGTCATTTCCGGGGAGATGCTCCGCTGGATCGAAGGGGATCTTTCGGGTGGACTGGTTCCCTGGTTTGAGACTGGCGGCAAGGAGGTTACTGTTGAGGGGAAGGCGGTGACAAGCAGCGTGACTGCCCTGGATTTCAAGGGAGAGGTGGTCTTCAGGGTGACCGCGGAAACGGGCGCCACACGCGACTACAAGGTAAATTTTATTTGCCCACAGGTGAACGCCACCCTGCCCATCTTGAAGATTGACGCCGACGGTCCCATCAACAGCGAGGAGATTTACCAGACGGCCATGCTGCGGATCTACGGGAACGGCATCACCGAAGGATTGTGGAACAGTGCCGAATCGGGCAAAAAGATCGAGATCAGGCTGCGGGGCAACTCCACGGCCTGGTTGCCCAAGAGTCCCTACCGGATCAAATTCCCCGATAAGTTCAGTCCGCTGGGACTGAACCATGCCAAAGAGAAAAGCTGGGTGCTGCTGGCCAACGATGCCGACAAGACCCTCCTGCGAAATGCTGTTGCCTTTGAAGCCAGCCGGATCCTGCTGGCCGACCATGCCCGTGGACCGGGCTTCACGGCTTCCACGCTTTTTACTGACGTCTATGTCGACGGCAACTACAAAGGGGTGTATCACCTGACCGACCAGGTGGAGGTGGCTCCCGGACGGGTCGCTGTAGAATCCCTGAAAGCGAAGGACGGCAGTAATCCTCTGAAAATCAGCGGAGGGTACCTTCTGGAGATCGACGGATTTGCCTCCTCGGAACCGGTATGGTTCAGTACCCGCCTGAAGAACATTCCGGTGACTGTCAAGTACCCCAAGGACGATGATCATGACCCGGCGCAGGTGGAATACATCAGGGATCTTTTCGGGAACCAGGCGGAGGCCGCTTTATTTAGTTCAGAATTTATGGACCCGGACACCGGATGGCGGCGCTGGTTCGACGAGAAATCTCTAGCCGACTATTTCATCATCAGTGAGATTACCGGTAACCCCGATGCGTGGTGGAGTACTTACGTGTATAAATACCGCAATGATCCCCGTTTTTATTTTGGTCCTGCCTGGGATTTCGACATTGCCTTCAATAACGACAACCGGCTGGGGGATGCCCGGCAAAAGCTGATTTACATCCATGGGCACCAGTATCGGGAATGGATCACTCGCTGGTTGGAGGATCCCTCTTTTAAAAAGAAGGTCAAGGAGCGGTGGAACTTCAAGAAGGGAGAACTGGCCGGACTGACAGGTTACGTTACGCGCACGGAGACTCTTATTGCCCGTTCTGCGGAAGCCAATTTCAGAGTGTGGAACATCCGCGAGCAAAAACTGGGGCACGCGGCTTCCCCTCCTGCTACCTACCAGGCAGGGGTCGCCCAGTTGAAAAGCTACCTGGAAACCCGCTGGCAGTTTCTTGACGGGGTCTTCAACGGCTGGTAACAAAACCACTGCTATAGGAATATTCTCTTACCGGAAATAGATCCTGAAGAACAGATTCCATCGGGCATTTCCGGATAGATGCTGCTGACTCCCCCGAAACCCCGCGTAAGCGGCCAACTCCACAGGTAGGAATACTCTCTTTTACGGAAAAAAGAGATTCCTTCCTGCAGGGCAGGATGCATTGGTTAATTTTTAATTAATATTCCGGTAGGAAAGTATTTAAATATGATTTTTTTTCTTTTATTTGCATTAAAATGAAAGTGCACAATGATTAGTCTAAGCATTATCTCCATTATTATTGCCAGCATCCTAATTCTTAGGGTAACGGGATGAGAATGGTGTATGCACAGGACACAAGAATTATAACAGGAAAGGCCATTCTCAGACAACGGGGGTGGCCTTTTCGATTTTAAAAAGCGGACAGAACATGAGCGACAAGTTATTTATTTTCGACACGACTCTCCGGGATGGCGAACAGGTACCGGGATGCCAACTGAACACCATTGAAAAAATCGAGGTGGCCAAAGCGCTGGAGGAACTGGGAGTGGATGTCATTGAAGCAGGTTTTCCTATTTCCAGTCCCGGAGATTTTGAGTCGGTAGTGGAGATTTCCAAAGCCGTGACCTGGCCGGTTATCTGCGGACTGACCCGTGCAGTCCAAAAGGACATCGATGTAGCTGCCGAAGCTCTTCGGTTTGCACGGAAAAAAAGGATTCATACCGGCATAGGAACTTCGTTCTACCATATCCATTACAAGCTCAATTCCAATCCGGAGGAGATCCTGGATCGGGCGGTGGAGGCAGTGAAGTATTCCAAGCGGCTGGTGGAGGATGTGGAGTTTTATGCTGAGGATGCCGGCCGGTCCGACAACGAGTACCTGGCACGGGTTATCGAGGCAGTAATCAAAGCCGGAGCCACAGTAGTCAACATACCTGATACCACAGGCTATTGTCTTCCCGAAGAATTCGGCGCCAAAATCAGATACCTGCGCGAAAATGTGAAGGGAATCGACAACGTGGTGATTTCCACTCACTGCCACAACGATCTGGGTATGGCGACCGCCAATACCATCGCTGGCATTCAGAACGGGGCACGGCAGGCGGAGGTGACCATCAACGGCATCGGCGAACGGGCCGGCAACACCTCGTTGGAGGAGGTGGTGATGATTTTGAAAAGCCGGTACAAGGTGATTAATGTGGAAACCAACATCCGGACACAGAACATTTACCGGACCAGCAGGCTGGTATCCACGCTGATGAACATGCCTGTTCAGCCCAACAAAGCCATTGTCGGAAGAAATGCCTTTGCCCATTCTTCAGGGATCCACCAGGACGGAGTACTCAAAAACCGGGAGAATTATGAAATCATGGATCCCCGCGATGTGGGAATCAACGAATCATCCATTCTTCTCACAGCGCGGTCGGGAAGGGCAGCCCTGAACCACCGGCTCGAACTGCTGGGTTTTAAACTCGACAAGGAAAAACTCGACAAGGTATACGATGAGTTCCTCAAACTGGCCGACCGGAAAAAGGAGATCCGCGACGACGACATTGCCCTGTTGGTAGGGGACGCCACACGACAGGAAAAACGCATCAAGCTTGATTTCCTCCAGGTGGTCGCCGGAAAAACACTGGTTCCCACGGCCACCATCCGCCTCGATATCGCCGGGGAAAAATTTAATGCCACCGCTTCGGGAAATGGTCCGGTCGATGCGGCCATCAATGCAGTGAAGCAGATCATCCATCGACAGGTTATCCTCGATGAGTTCCTGATCCAGGCCATCACACGGGGCAGCGACGATGTAGGGAAAGTGCATATGCAGGTAGAATATGAAAAGAACATTTACCATGGTTTTGGCGCTCATACCGACATCATTACCGCGTCGGTGGAGGCCTTCCTCGACGCGCTCAACAAACTGCCGGTGGTATGAAATCACCTCCGGTTAAAACCGGAGGATACGACGACACCGCTATCTGGCTTCGTTGTCTGAAAAGTAGGTTGGGTTATACATTCGCTAACTTTGGAAAGGGTGTAAGAAATAAACAATAAAAAACAGAGGTATGGGTAAGACGTTGTTTGATAAGATATGGGAGAGTCATGTGGTGCGAAGTGTAGATGGAGGGCCCGATGTGCTGTATATCGACCGGCACCTGATCCATGAAGTGACCAGTCCGGTGGCATTTCTGGGGCTTGAAAAGCGGGGGCTGAAGGTTTTCAGGCCCGACCGGACTGTAGCCACACCTGACCACAATGTGCCCACAATGGACCAGAACCTTCCTATTAGGGAGGAACTTTCGCGGCACCAGGTGGAAATGCTGTCGCGCAACTGTGCGAAACATGGAATTCCGCTATACGGGCTGGAACATCCCTGGCATGGCATAGTCCATGTGATCGGGCCGGAGTTAGGATTGACACAGCCGGGAATGACCATTGTATGCGGTGACAGTCACACCAGTACACACGGGGCCTTCGGGGCTATCGCTTTTGGAATCGGCACCACGGAAGTCGAAATGGTACTGGCCAGCCAATGCATTCTGCAACCGCGCCCCAAAAAGATGAGGATCACCATCGAAGGAGCAACAGGCAAAGGAGTCACGGCCAAGGATATTGCCCTCTTCATCATCTCAAAAATCAGCGCCAGCGGGGGAACCGGCCACTTTATCGAGTATGCCGGATCTGCAATCCGCGCACTGAGCATGGAAGGAAGGATGACCCTTTGCAACCTGAGCATCGAAAGCGGAGCACGGGGCGGAATGATCGCTCCCGATGAGACCACTTTTGCCTACCTCAGGGGAAGGGAATTTTCCCCGAAGAAGGATGCCTGGGATAAAAACCTGGCCTACTGGAAAACCCTGCGGAGCGACGAAGACGCCCTCTTCGATACGGAATTTCACTTCTGTGGCGAAGAGATTGAGCCGATGATCACTTACGGCACCAATCCAGGAATGGGGATTCCGGTCACGGGAAGCATCCCTTCGCTCGACGAAATGGAAGGAGCAGACCGGGAAACCTTCAAAAAATCGCTTGACTATATGGGATTCCTGCCGGGAGAAAAAATGGCAGGCAAAAAAGTAGATTACGTATTTGTCGGTAGTTGCACCAACGGTCGCATCGAGGATTTCAGGGCTTTTGCAACTTTGGTGAAGGGAAAAAGGAAAGCGCCGGGAGTGACCGCCTGGCTTGTTCCCGGCTCGCGTCAGGTGGAAAAAGCAATCAGGGAAGAGGGACTTCTGGAGATCCTGGAAGATGCCGGTTTCACCCTGCGCCAGCCCGGATGTTCAGCCTGCCTGGCCATGAACGACGACAAAATTCCGGAAGGGAAATACGCCGTTTCCACCTCCAATCGCAACTTTGAAGGGCGCCAGGGGCCGGGAGCCCGTACCCTGCTGGCCAGTCCCCTCACTGCGGCCGCTGCAGCCCTCACGGGGGAAATCACCGATCCGAGAGAGTTGATTCATGCATTTACAAAAGACTATAAATCAAAGATTTAAGACTATTATAATGGCCTACGATAAATTTTCTACCTTAATTTCCACCGCTGTGCCGCTTCGGGTGGAAAATATCGATACCGACCAGATCATTCCCGCCCGTTTTCTCAAGGCGGTGGAGCGCAAAGGTTTCGGGGAAAACCTTTTCAGGGACTGGCGTTACGACCGCCAGGGGGAACCCAAAGCAGATTTTGTCCTCAACGATCCCCGCTACAACGGCAAGATATTAGTTGCCGGGAAAAACTTCGGAAGCGGCTCCAGCCGGGAACATGCTGCCTGGGCGCTTTACGACCACGGGTTCAGGGTAGTGGTGTCCAGTTTTTTCGCCGATATTTTCAGAAACAACGCCCTGAACAACGGCTTGCTGCCCGTGGTGGTCACACCCGCATTCCTGGAAAAGGTATTTAAAACTGTTGATGATAATCCGAAATCCAAATTTGAAATCAACCTTGAGAACCAAACTTTTACCATTCTATCTTCGGGAGAATCTACCCATTTTGAAATCGACACCTACAAAAAGCTGTGCCTGATGAATGGGCTCGATGACATCGATTTTCTGTTGAGCCTGAAAACTGAAATAGTGAATTTTGAAAATTCAAAGCCATGAAAAATGAACAAGATGATCAGTCGAGGTTGATCATTCTGGATACCACCCTTCGTGACGGCGAGCAAACTTCGGGGGTTTCCTTCTCGGAGACCGAGAAACTTACTATCGCCAAGATTCTGCTTGAAGATGTCAGAGTTGACCGGCTTGAGATCGCTTCGGCACGTGTTTCCGAAGGGGAATTCAAGGGAGCCGGAAGAATCCTGGCCTGGGCCTCTGAGAGAGGATTGGCCGACCGGGTTGAAATTCTGGGATTTGTGGACGACGACCTATCGCTTCAATGGATCAAAAATGCGGGAGGGAAAGTGATCAACCTGTTGTGCAAGGGGTCGTTCCGCCATGTCACCCAACAGTTGCACAAAACCCCAGAAGAACACCTTGACGGAATCCGGAAGGTCATCGCCCGGGCCGGAGAGTTGGGAATCAGGGTGAACATCTATTTAGAGGACTGGTCGAACGGGATGCGCAATTCGCCGGAATATGTACACATGATGATTACGGCGCTCAAGGAGGAGGCGATTTCGAGAATCATGCTGCCCGATACGCTTGGAATCCTCAATCCCGAAGAAACCTACCGTTTCTGTCGCGAAATGCTGGAAACCTATCCCGGTATTCAGTTCGATTTCCATGCCCACAACGATTACGACCTGGCGGCCGGGAATGTTTTTCAAGCCCTGAAGGCGGGAATACGGTGCATTCATACCACGGTAAACGGATTGGGGGAGAGAGCGGGCAACGTACCCCTGTCGAGCGTGATGGCCATCGCCACCGACCACCTGAAACTCCGCACGCGGGTCAACGAAGCCATGCTGAACAGGGTTTCCAAAGTGGTGGAATCCTTTTCCGGGGTGCGCGTTCCCGCCAATAAACCCCTTATCGGGGAGTTCGTTTTCACCCAGTGCAGCGGAATCCATGCCGACGGCGACAACAAGAACAACCTGTACTTCAACGAACTGCTTCCCGAACGCTTCGGGAGAATCCGCCAATATGCCCTGGGGAAGACATCGGGAAAGGCCAACATCAAAAAGAACCTCGAAGAGTTGGGCATTGACCTCGACCCCGAATCCCTCAAAAAAGTAACCGACAGAATCATCGAACTGGGCTACTCCAAAGAGAACGTGTCGATGGAAGACCTTCCCTACATCGTGGCCGACGTACTGAGTACCCAATCGATCGAAGAGAAGATCAGGATCAGGAATTATTCGATTGTCCATGCCAAGGGACTGAAACCCATGGCCTCGGTAAGCATTGAGATTGAAGGCAATGAATACGAAGAGAGCAGTTCGGGCGACGGGCAGTATGATGCCTTTATGCGGGCCCTCCGGAGAATATACGACAAACTGGGCAAGAAATTTCCGGCGCTGGTCGATTATGTGGTCTCAATCCCGCCGGGTGGTAAAACCGACGCATTGGTCGAAACAGTGATCACCTGGCAAAACGGGAGGGAATTTAAAACGCGCGGTCTCGATTCCGACCAAACCACTGCTGCCATCAAAGCCACCCTAAAAATGTTGAATATCATCGAGAACAACTTTGCGATCCGGCAAACTGAACCATCCGGTGACAAACAATCACAGTGAAACATTTCAATCAAACCACCATGCAATTTAAAATAGCTATTTTACCAGGTGACGGGATAGGTCCCGAAATGATCAGGGAAGCCCTGAAATGCGTGGATGCCGTATGCAGAATATCGGGTCATCAGGCCCAATACCGATACGGGCTTGCAGGAGCCGCAGCGATTGACCGGACGGGTGACCCCTATCCTCCGGAGACCCATGATCTCTGTATGACGTCGGATGCCGTCCTTTTCGGCGCCATCGGCGATCCCCGTTTCGACAACGATCCCAAAGCCATGGTCAGGCCGGAACAGGGGTTACTGCGGATGCGCAAAGCCCTGGGTCTTTATGCCAACATCAGGCCGGTGGAAACCTTTCCTTCGTTGTTACACAAATCCCCCCTGCGGAGAGAACTCATCGAAGGAGCAGGTTTCGTCTGCATCAGGGAGCTTACCGGAGGTATCTATTTCGGGGAAAAAGGAAGGCTTCATAACGGGCAAACAGCTTTTGACACCTGTACCTACAGCCGTCAGGAAATTGAGCGGATTCTGAAACTGGCCTATGATTTCGCGGGCAGACGAAACAAGAAATTAACCGTGGTCGACAAGGCCAACGTGCTGGAAAGCTCCCGGCTCTGGCGCGAGGTGGCCCAGGAGATGGCCCTCGCCTACCCCGGCATCACCACCGAATATATGTTCGTCGACAATGCCGCCATGCAGATCATCCAATGGCCTAAGAATTTTGATGTGCTGGTCACCGAGAACATGTTCGGGGATATCCTCACCGACGAAGCGAGCGTAATCACGGGTTCTATGGGTCTGCTGCCGTCGGCATCCATCGGGCTGCATACTTCGGTCTTTGAGCCCGTCCACGGCTCCTGGCCGCAGGCTGCGGGAAAAAACATCGCCAATCCCGTGGCGGCCATCCTTTCAGCCGCCATGATGTTTGAATATGCATTGAACTCTCCCGGTGAAGGAAGTCTGATCCGCCAGGCCGTCAATGCCTCGCTCGAAGCCGGGGTAGTCACCGCCGACATCGCGGAGGGCAAAGCCTATAAAACATCGGAAGTGGGCGATTGGATCGCGGAATGGATCTCACGCAGGTAAAGCAATGAGCAATGAGCAATTTTCTTAGGAGCGAGTGCAGAGCCAAGCTTGCTTGAGCTATGCCGAGCG
>CAZLDP010000013.1:0-17296 GCA_964558145.1 uncultured Prolixibacteraceae bacterium
ACCAGAATTCCTACTTCACAAAGAAAGCAGCCTCCGGACGGAGTATATCAAGGAAGAGGGAGGCGTTGACCGGGTTGTCGGCAGGCAAATAACCGACATAGTCGGCTAAAGCATAATTTTTCCGGACTTCATACCCCGAGGGAGAAAAAAAGGTGAGCGCTATTTTGTAGTGGGGGTAATGCTCATGCAGGTCTTCGATCACCGGTCTTCCCTGTTCAAATTCCCCAAGGGAGGCACAGTGAAACCAAAGGTAACGACCTTCGCTGTCAACCTTTTCCCTCAACTGCCGTTCCCACCCTTTTCTTCCCCGAATATAGAGCCTTGCCTTCCCGTGAAAGGGAGCCGCACACCTGATCAGCATGTGGTAGACCCAAATGACAAAAGAGTATATCGTCTTCATTCCTTTTTTTGATGCAAATTAAGAAAGAAAGTGTGTCATCCGATCCATACCCTCCCATTATTTCCCCATCCTCTTCTCCTCCAGGCCGATTCAGGGAGTTAACCTTCCCAGGGTTCTTCAGATTTTCATCAGGTTTTATTATCTTCGCATCCTTATTATCACATGGTCAAAATGAAAAAAATCCTTTCCATTAGTTTTTTGATTCTTGCATTCACCCTGATATCCCTGAATTCCTATTCCAGGGGTGGCTTTAATGCTGAAAAAATTGGCGACAGAATTGATGTGACCCTCAACAATCGTTTTTTTACCAGCTATCACTTTCCCGAAAATGAGAAATACCCGTTTTTCTTTCCTTTAAACGGTCCGCTTACGGGGAACAGTGTAACCTCACTGCGGAATGGGGAGTATCCGCATCACAGCTCGCTTTTTTTTGGATGCGACAGGTTAAATGGCGGTAATTACTGGCAGGAAGGTCTTGAAAGAGGCAGGATTGTATCTGCTGGAGCCGTCATTGCAGAACAAGACTCACAGCATGTGGTCATCACCGACGAGTGCACCTGGATGCGTCCCGGAGCTCCAACACCAGTAAAGGATTACCGGAGAATCACGCTCACAGCCCCATCGCCTGCCCTGGTCATTATCGATTTTGAGATCAAATTGGTCGCGCTTACCGATATAACTATAGAAAAAACCAACCATTCGCTTTTCAGTGTCCGCATGGATGGTGACCTGTCGGTGAAGAACGGCGGAACCATGGTCAATGCAGAGGGACTGGCGGGCGTAAAGGCGACCTTAGGATTAGCCTCCCCCTGGATTGATTTCTATGGCCGGAGGGGTTCGGTGACAGAGGGTCTGGCCATGCTGCAGCACCCTTCCAATCCTGGCTATCCTTCTCCTTGGTTTACACGCGATTACGGTTTTATTTCCCCCACCCCGCTCTTCTGGCCTCCCGATGGAAATTCCACTTTCTTTCCCCAGGGAGAGCGTATCACGCTTCGTTACCGGGTGTTGGTTCATGGAGGGAACACCACCGAAGCTGATATTGCAGGAGAATGGGAAAAATACAGGGTTCTCCGGTGAAGGAGAGTGCGATTTTGACATCCCCAGATGGATTATTGGCATTTGAAAATGAAAGGATGCCTGGAATAAAGCAGGAACAGGAAATCGAGATCATGGCCCCAGTGGGATCGTATGAATCGCTGATGGCAGCTATTCAGGCGGGTGCCGGATCAGTCTATTTTGGTGTGGAACACCTGAATATGAGAGCACGGTCTGCAGCCAATTTCAGCCTCACCGACCTGAAAAACATTGCATCAACCGCTTCACGGCATGGAGTCAAGAGCTACCTCACGTTGAATACCGAAGTTTTTGACAACGAAACCAGACTGATGCACCAGGTGCTTGAAGCAGCTAAGGAGGCAGGCATTACGGCCGTTATTGCCGCTGATATCTCGGTTATTCTTCATGCCCGGTCGATCGGACTGGAAGTACATATTTCCACTCAGGTCAACATTACCAATTTTGTGGCGGTAAGGTTTTATGCCCAATTTGCCGATGTGGTGGTACTTGCCCGTGAAACCAACCTGGGACGGGTTCACGAAATCAGCGACAAAATCAGGGAACATCAGGTGAAAGGACCTTCAGGAAACCTGATCAGGCTTGAGATGTTTGTACACGGTGCTCTTTGTATGGCGGTAAGCGGAAAATGTTACCTGAGTCTCCATGAGATGAATAGTTCGGCTAACCGGGGAAACTGCCTGCAGACCTGCCGCAGGGCCTATTCGATTACCGACAGGGAAACCGGCGCCGAACTCGAAATTGACAATGCTTACATCATGTCGCCCAAAGACCTGAAGACCATCCATTTTCTCAATAAGATCCTGGATGCCGGGGTGACTGTACTCAAGATCGAAGGGCGCGCCCGTGCCCCCGAATATGTGAAAACCACCGTAGAATGTTATAGAGAAGCCGTGGACGCATGGAAAACCGGTACTTTTACCGATGAGAAGGTGAAGGAGTGGGATACCCGGCTCGCTTCCGTTTTCAACAGGGGATTCTGGAACGGTTATTACCTGGGTCAGCGGCTGGGAGAATGGAGTCACAACTATGGTTCATTGGCCACCCGGCGAAAAGTTTACCTGGGCAAAGCCACCAATTATTTTCCCCGGATAGGGGTGGCTGAATTCAGAATCGAAAGCGGAATGTTGCAGGCCGGGGACGAAGTCCTGATTACCGGCCCTACCACCGGAGTGGTGGAAACCACGGCCATGGAAATACGGATTGCCGAAGGACCGGTGATGGAAGCCGGAAGGGGAACGCATGTATCAATAGCTGTGCCGGTGAAAATCAGGAGAAATGATAAAATTTTCAGATGGGCCGATGCTAAAACACTCAAAGAAAACGTTCGTAAATAAATATTTCTTATCTTTCAAAAAAAGGTCGACGACTAAACAACAGAATATGAAAAACAATCGGATTGCAGTCACCTTCCTGGTCGTGATGCTGTGTGCCGGACTGGCATCAACCGGACAGAACACCCTGAAACTGAGAGTCAGCGGCAACTCCTCCCGGTTTATCAGTGAACCCCAAGGATCGGAAGTTTCCTTCCGTGAGGTGGACAGCCTTAACCAAACACTGGGTATACTGAAAGATTTTACGCATAAAGGGGAGTTGGGGGCCGAAGTGGAAATGATGCTTTCGCTCTCCGAAAAGGCCTGGTTTGGACTGGAAATTGGAAACAGCCGCATGAGCGGTACATCCGGCAATCCGGGATTCAGCAATTTCCAGTTCAGCAACCTCCTCCAATTGCAGGCAACCGACACCACTGCGGCTATTCCCGTTTCTGTACACTACAGAACCAGTTATCCGTTGGAATACAAAACGACCCTTTTCAATATCCTGGGCAATCTCCGTTTTTATCCTGCCCCCGACGGAAAATTCAGGCCTTTCGTCAAGGCTACTGCAGGAGTTTCGCTGGTGTCGACCGAACTTGCCCTTTCCTCACCCACATTGTGGTACGATGAGCTTCCGGCCGGCCAGGTGGCCGGGCCGCCTGTGCTCTTTTCACAGGGTACGCCGGAATCGGAAAAGGGGAAATTCCCCGCTTTTACCTTTGGCGGAGGCATCGGTTTTGAATACCAGATCACCGAAAAAATTGCCCTTTATGCCGATGGCTCCTTCCGGCTGATTCATTCCGACCTTGTGGACGGGAAACCCAACATGGACTTCATCGAGGATTCCGGAAAACTGCACCGTTTCAATACCAACACCAACACCAGCAAGTTAAGTTTCGGAATCGTCTATACCCTCAACGACGACATCGGATTGCTTGGCGGAGGTTCTATCACCAAAAGAGGGGGTGCAACCAAAGAGGGAAGGACTTCCCCCCATCTTCCTTTTTATAAACTGAAAAGGTTCTGATCCGGGAAAGACTGGTTAATCCAAATTCTCTTCTTTGTACCCTGTTAGGAAATTCACTTTACTCGTTCCCGGGTGAAAAGCTGACCAGTTGGTGCATGTATTTAAGGTGGTCCAGAATCAGAATATAAGCCCTTTCCCATGACAATTCCTGGAAATAGGTATATCCGTTGCTGTTGCAGTCCATTTTCTGCCGGATATCCTCCGCTTTGATGATCGCATCAATTTCCATCCGGAGGAGGGTTCTCTGATCGATCAGCAGCCTGATAAAATTGCCGGTGGCGTGCTTGCAATAATCCACCATCACCTTGTGAACCTCTGCCATCAATTTCTCCGTTTCCCGTTCGTCGGTGGTTGAACTCATCTTCCGGATGATCTGATCCATTTTCCTTTGCTTCTCCCGGATAACGTTTATGTCAACCGCATTCTCGAATTCAGTTGCAAAGTCAACCACAGTGATCGACTTCTTCACTTTTTCAAGTTCTCTGAGGAGTTCTGAATTATCGGCTCCTGTTTTGAATCGGCTGCCGGCACGCGATCTGGTTTTCAAAGGGGCCAGCAAGTCAATCTGATGCTGTACGGTCTGCGAAAATTCCGTTATCAGGGTTAAATAAGCCTCTGTCTCTTTTTGATCCGAAACACACACGGCAGTGAAAACCACCGGAAGCTGGTTGATCAGTTCCGCGGGGCTGACCTGTGAATAACAAGAAAAACTGAGCAGGACACACCCTGCAAGTGTACTCAACCGTTTCATTTCATCATAAGAAAAACAACATCACGGCCTACCCGAACCGGTTTTTATGCTTACTTCATCCTTACTGGAACCGAATATCTGCTGGGACCTCAAACTTTCCGGCCGGCACTTCCGGATTTTCCTCTACACTGACAGCTTCCATCACCATTTTGGATGTAGCCATATCCATCTCCATCTTCAGGACGATTCCTTTCCACACCCAGTAATACCCTTTCATGTTCATGCCCTCGCGATCGGCGGAATACTTTACACACTCCCTGTCCAGAACAGTTTCCTTTCCCTCCTCTTTGAGGTTCCATTCCTTGATGATTTCGTCCGACAAATCGCTGAAATTAATCTCATTAGACAATGCCATTTTGGAGCCGGTTTTCTTATCAGGATCAAAATTATAGGTGTATCCCTCTTTGGTAATGTTTTGAGTCCGCATTTTCGTTCCCATCATCTCCATCAGGATTTCGTTGGCCTGCAATGCACCGAATTGATCGAAATATAAAACCTGTGTAGTTTCAAATCCCATCATACTGGCTTTATATTCTACAATTCCAGATTTAATTCCGAATTTGCCTCCGGTTTCCGTCTCTCCGGGTATTTCGGATTGACCGGGAGGGGCAGGCTTCCGGTTGCAAGAAAACATCAACATGAAAAGGAGAGCAACGATCAGAGTAGTTCTCATAGGATTAATCATTTAACATTTCCAAACATAAAGGTAGACAAATCCGGTTGACTTTTTTAAACCGATCTAAAAAAAGTCGTTACCGGGGTTATTGGCTTTTCCGGAAGGAGAAACGGGAATGCCGGCTCACAGAATGAGTATGCGCATATTTCAGTTAATATGATGGCTATTTCAGGATTTCACCGATCAGGTTGAGTTCCTCTACGGTAAAGGCAGGATTTCTCAGGCAATCTACATTGGTTTCGATTTGGGCGACGGAGCTTGCTCCGATCAGCACAGAGGTAACCCGCGGGTCTTTGAGCACCCATGCCAGGGCCATTTGGGCAAGATTCTGACCTCTTTCCAGCGCGAGCGCATTCAGTTTTCTTACCTTATCAAGGGCAGGTGTTACCTGTTCGGATTTTAGAAAACCCCACGATTTTGCCGCACGCGACCCGCCGGGGATTCCATTGAGGTAGCGATCGGTCAGAAGTCCCTGTGCCAAGGGGGAAAAAGGAATACAGCCGATACCTTCCTCTTCGAGTACATCGAGGAGTTCTGCCTCCACCCATCTTTCGAACATCGAATACTTAGGCTGGTGAATAAGACAGGGGGTTCCCAATTCCCAAAGGATGGAGGCGGCTTCCCGGGTCTTATCGGCCGGATAATTGGAGATCCCGGCATACAGGGCTTTTCCCGAGCGAACAGCCTGATCAAGGGCCATCATGGTCTCTTCGAGGGGGGTATCGGGATCGGGACGGTGGGAATAAAAAATATCCACATAGTCAATACCCATTCGTCGAAGGCTTTGGTCGAGACTGGCCAGCAGGTATTTCCGGCTCCCCCATTCGCCGTAAGGGCCGGGCCACATCAGATATCCTGCCTTGGTCGAAATAATCAGTTCATCGCGGTAGGGAAGGAAATCCTGCCGGAGGATTTTCCCGAAATTTTCTTCAGCAGAACCGGGTGGGGGACCATAGTTATTGGCCAGATCAAAATGGGTGATTCCCAGGTCAAAAGCCCTGCGCAGCATGGCCCTGCCATTTTCCAGAACATCAACCCCGCCGAAGTTGTGCCATAATCCAAGTGAAACCGCCGGAAGTTTCAATCCCCGGTTACCACATCGGTTATACCTCATCGAGTTGTAACGGGTATCAACTGCCTTGTACATGGTGTATATAAATTAGTTGTATTAGTCATTGATTCAGGGCTGAAGCCCGATGGTTTCCCTGCTTTTTTCAACCACAGCCTGTGGATTGGGGTTATGGAAAGAAAAAGTCGCTTCCCTTGCCTTCCACAGCCGTCAGGACTTCATGGCATCATCGAACTTCACCCCGGAAGGTTCGAAGTCGGAATAGCGAACAAATTCGCAAGCTTCCGCAGCACCTGTTTCCCGGTTCATGCCACTGTCTTCCCATTCCACTGAAAGAGGGCCTTTGTAGCCTATGTCGTTGAGCGCCCTGATGATATTCTCAAAATCGATTTTTCCACGGCCCGGACTCCGGAAATTCCAGTACCGCCTATTATCGCCGAATTCCATGTGTCCGCCGAAAACCCCAACCGTCATGGGGATGTCGCTCCAGTAAACATCTTTTACATGCACATGGAAAATGCGGTCGGGAAATTCGTAGATGAACCGCACATAGTCTACTCCCTGGTAACCGAAATGACTGGGATCATAATTAAATCCGAAGGCCGGGTGGTAATTGACAGCTTTAAGGGCCAGGTGGGCAGTATGGATGTCGAAGGCGATTTCTGTAGGATGCACTTCCAGAGCGAATTTTACCCCCAGTTTCTGGTATTCGTCTAAGATAGGCAGAAAACGGCGGGCAAACTCATCATAACCCTTTTGTATCCTTTCGGGAGGAACTGCAGGGAACGAATAAAGAAGGTGCCAGATGGGACTTCCGGTGAAACCCACGACGGTGTCAATGCCCAGACGGTGAGCAACCCTGCCTGTTTCAATCAGTTCCTGAGCGGCACGCTGCCTCACACCTTCGGGATCTCCATCTCCCCAAACATAGGCCGGCAAAATACTTTGATGGCGTTCATCAATCGGATCACAAACGCACTGTCCAACCAGGTGGGTCGAAATGGTGAAAAGCTGAAGTCCATGCCGGGTAAGCAATGCTCGCTTTTCATCGCAGTAAGCCTGATCGGCCATGTCAATTTCCATGTGGTCACCCCACGTGCAGAGTTCAAGTCCATCATAACCAAAAGATTTGGCTTTTCGGCACATGACCTCAATGGGAAGATCGGCCCATTGTCCGGTGTAAATGGTAACTGGTCGTGACATATCAGATTAGTTTAAAGTGATGTGCTGTCGGATTGTCCGAATTATTGCAGGACTGAACTTAGATTATATGGTTACCCATTTGAGTTCATCTGTGGTTCCAGCCTTGACAACCGCCTCGATGAACTGCATTCCACGCACACCCTCTTCGACTCCGGGGAAGTCGAGCCATTCAGGCAGCGGTTCATTTCCATCCATCCGGGCCATTACGGTTTTAGTGAAATTCCGGTAAATATTGGCAAAAGCTTCGAGGTAACCTTCAGGATGACCGCCCGGTGTACGGGTATTGGCCACAGCAGGGGCACTCATAAATCCGGTACCTGTACGGTAAAGTTCCTGGGGTTTGTCGAGCCATTTCAGAATCAAGGTATTGGGCTCATGTTGTGCCCATTCCAGCCCTCCCTTTTCTCCATATACCCTGATTTTCAGGGGATTTTCCTCGCCTGCGGCAACTTGTGATGCTATCAGTACGCCACTGGCGCCATGTTCGAAACGAAGAAGGGCAGCACCGTCGTCATCAAGGAGCCTGCCCGGAACGAAGGTGTTCAACTCCGCACAAAGACTGGTAACCCTAAGTCCGGTGATATACTCAGCCAGATGGTGCGCATGGGTACCGATATCACCCATACATCCTGCTTTACCCGACCGGGATGGGTCGGTCCGCCACGATGCCTGAATGTTGCCTTTGTCCTCAACCTTTTCTGAAAGCCAGCCCTGAGGGTACTCCACATAGACTTTCCTGATTTTTCCCAGCATCCCGTCGGCGATCATTTTGCGGGCATGTTTCACCGCCGGATACCCCGAATAAGTATGGGTAATGGCCAATATCAACCCGGTCTCCGATACCTTTTCCTTCAGTTTGAAAGCTTCTTCGAGGGTAAAAGTGAAAGGCTTGTCAATGACCACATGAAATCCATGCTCAAGGGCCATCATGGCTGGTCCGAAATGGACATGGTTGGGCGTAACAATCGACACAAAATCCATACGTTCTCCTTCGGGGAGTTTGGCTTCTTTTTCGATCATTTCCTGCCAGGTTTCATAGACTCTGTTCCGGGCAAGAAAAAGGGATTTCCCCGTAGAAAAAGAGACTTCGGGATGACTGCTGAAACATCCGCATACCAGTTCAACCTGACCATCCATTATTGCGGCAAGGCGGTGAATAGCCCCGATAAAAGCATTCAGCCCCCCTCCGATCATACCCATTCTTAACTTCCTGTTCATAAAAATGAAAATTCACTGATTAATGCTGTTAAAAGTAATAACTCTTCTTTACCTGCGCAATCGGAACAGTGTTATTTTTCATTACCCTATTCCGGAAGATAACCCGTATCTGATGGCAGTCCAGGTTTACGAGAGGCTTCCACTGCCAGTTGGTCACATCTTTCGTTGAAGGGATTTTCGTTGTGTCCCTTGATCCAAACAAACCGGACCTCGTGTTTTTTATACACCTCGAGGAAGCTGAGCCAAAGGTCGGGGTTTTTCTTTCCCTTAAATCTTTTATTTGCCCAGTTGAAAACCCAGCCTTTGTTGACGGCATCGGCCACATACCGGGAATCGGTGAGAATGGTCACCTTTGAATTATCAATTTTAAGCGCTTCCAGGGCCACAATGACAGCCATGAGTTCCATCCTGTTGTTGGTTGTCAGATTGTAGCCTGCCGAGAGCTCCTTCCTTAAGCTGCCCGACATGAGAATGACCCCGTAGCCACCCGGACCAGGATTTCCGCGCGATGCCCCGTCGGTGTAAATGGTAATTTCAGGCATAAGAGGTATTCATTGGTATTTCAAAAGAAAACAGGTACCGGAGTGGCATTCCGGTACCTGTCATTCTTTATTAGAATTATTCTATTCTACAAGGGTCATTTCATCGATTAAATGGGTAGCCCCAGCAAATTTATCGACCACCCAAAGGACAAAGCGGATATCGACACTGATGGTCCGCTGGAGTTCCGGTTCAAAGGCAATGTCGCCGCTCATGGCTTCCCAGTTGCCATCAAAGGCAATACCAATCAGTTCACCATTGGCATTCAGAACGGGGCTTCCAGAGTTGCCCCCCGTAATATCGTTGTTGCTGATGAAGCAGGTCTCCAGTTCCCCATTCTTATTGGCATACCGTCCGAAGTCACGGGCCATGATCAGTTCCTTCATTCTTTCCGGCACATCAAATTCATCGTCACCCGGAATTTCCTTCTCTATGTATCCATCCACAGTGGTCGTTTCTTTATAGAGCACCCCGTCGGCGGGTTCATAGCTCCCTACTTTTCCGAAAGTCAGGCGCATGGTGGAGTTGGCATCGGGATAAAAGGTTTTTCCGGATTGCATTTCCATTAATCCTGCCAGAAGAAGATACCTTCCTTCCTCAAGAGAAGGTCCATTTTTTTCTATCTCCCCGCCAATTTCCCGCAGCATGTCAAAAATATCGCCCGATGCAACAAACGCCATGTCTTTGTCCAATACCTTTTTAGAGGGATTTTTCAAGAATGCGGCAAACTTTTGCGGTGTGCTGAAAAGGGTATTTTCGTACATCTTTGCAGCATATTTTACAAAATCACCTTTGTATTTGGAATGAATGGCTTTGTAAAACCGGGGCTGATACCGTGCTTCCACCCTGTCGTTATAAAGTTTCATCAGAACAGCGGCCAGTTTCTGGTCAGTAGCCTGGTCATAGTCCTTGAAAAAAGCATCCATTGATGAGGCCATATTTTCGGTCAATGATTTAATCTTCTCCCCGTTTTCATCCGGTTTTTCGAGAAGGTTGTACAAAGCACGGGCGCGGTAGGCAAACATGAAAACTTCCGGTCCCTGAAGAAGAGCTTCCATCAGGTATTGCTGGGCAATTTCATCGTCAACATCCTCGTAGGTCTTGCTGATCATCTCCAACGCTTTTCCGTATTTGGCGGTTCTTTCGGGAGTGGAAGCCACCCATTTCGCAAAGGCCTCTTCCTCTGCCTTTTTCCGTGCAATCACTTCAAGGTTTTTCAAACCCTGGTTCTGTCCGATGCTGTATTTGTAATAATTTGAACTTCCGGCATATTTGTTGGCATACTGGATCCGTGCTTTTTGACTGGTCTCCATGTATTGTTTGATGATATCCAGTTTCTTTTCCCTGACATCGATTCTGATTTTGTTGGTAATGTCCATGGTAGCCTGAACCTCGGCGGAAGTTCTGTAACGGTTGGTACGTCCAGGATAGCCCATTACCATCGAATAATCGCCATCCTGAACCCCTTTGATCGATATGGGGAAGTGGTAACGGGGTTTCAACGGAATATTCTCTTTGGAATAGGAAGCTGGTTTTCCGTCAGGTCCGGAATAGACCCGATAAATGGCAAAGTCAGCCGTATGGCGGGGCCACATCCAGTTGTCGGTATCTCCGCCAAATTTGCCTAATGCTTGCGGAGGGACGCCCACCAGTCGAACATCCCTGAAGGTCTCATATACAAACAGAAAGAATTTGTTCGATTCGAAAAGGGGAGTGACTTGTGCCTGATAGTGGGTATTGGCTGCGGCTTCCTTTTCAATGGCCGAAGAAGCTTCCGACACCATCTTCTGGCGGTCGGCAAAAGACATTTGGGGAGTAACGTTGGCCAATACCTTTTCTGTCACATCTTCAGCTCTGATCAGAAACCGGGCAATTTTCCCCGGATTCGGAAGTTCTTCCTCCTTCGTTTTAGCCCAGAAACCATCCTGCAAGTAGTCGTGTTCTACCGACGAATGCCGCTGGATGTCACCAAAAGCGCAATGGTGATTGGTCAGCATCAGACCGTCGGGGGAAATCATTTCTGCCGTACATCCTCCGATGGAGACTACCGCATCTTTGATGCTTCCCTTATTGATACTGTATAAATCTTCGGCACTCAACTTGAGCCCGGTCTTCTGCATTTCCAGATAATTCAGCTTCTGAATCAAGGCGGGGAGCCACATTCCCTCATCGGCTTTTGAAAGTACAGGTACAAAAAGGAGGATGGATAAAACCATCGAAATAATTAATTTTTTCATGTATAAGTGATTGATTTTTTAATTTGATTATCAGAAAATGGATGTTCAAGATCTATAACAGGTTGCGAAAATAACAGTTGTTTTTTCCAGTAACAAATTTTTCAGAGAAAATTCAGGGCGTCGATTTCTTTAAAAAATATTAAATCAGGCACTTTTTGTTAAATGTTACTAATTTTGCACCGTCCAAAAATGTCACATGGGAAGCAGAAATCTGAAAAAAAACTTCATCAAAAACCTACATAACAAGTACCGGCTAATTATCTACAACGATACTTCATTTCAGACGGTATGGACCATCAAGCTTACGCCGATGAGGGTTTTCACCTTTGTCAGCCTGTTTTCAGCCTTTATGGTTTTCCTGGTGATCTTTCTGATTGCCTCCACACCCCTGAGAGAGTACATTCCGGGATATCCCAAGCCAGAATACCGTGAAATGCTCTTGAAGAATATGATGCTGGTCGATTCCCTTGAAAAGGAGCTTGCCGTAAGGGATAAATTCTTCGGAGATATGAAATCGATCCTGGAGGGTGGAGTTCCGAAGGAATTGGCACAAGGTAACAAGCAGGTTGACGAAAAGAAAACCCGCATTGAATATAAACCGTACAACAGTGACTCGGTTTTTCAGGACAAGCTACTGGAAGAGCGTTTGAATGTGACGTCGCCTTCTAATCGTGATCAGACCGGATCACCCGAGAAACTTCATTTCTTCTTGCCGGTAAAGGGATTGGTTACCAACAGGTTTGATGCCCGGAAAGGTCATTTCGGGATCGATCTGGTGGGTCAGCCTAACAGCAGGATTTCAGCCGTTCTGGGTGGAACAGTGCTTTTTGCAGGATGGACCATGGAGACCGGCAATGTCATTTACCTGCTCCATGAAAACAACCTTTCCTCAGCATACAAACACAATGCAGAACTGCTGAAAAAAGCGGGAGAGATAGTCAAAGCCGGGGAAGCCATTGCCATCATCGGAAACTCAGGCGAACAGAGTACCGGACCTCATCTCCACTTCGAGTTGTGGTACAACGGAAAACCGATTGATCCGGAGAAATATATTGTTTTTTAATCCCGATGAAAAAGAGAATCGCCATACTGGGCTCGACCGGTTCAATTGGAAGACAAGCCCTTGATGTCATTGAGCGAAATCCCGACCGTTTCAGTGTAGAAGTGCTTACGGCTTACAACAACACGGAGTTGTTGATCGATCAGGCTGTAAAGTTCCTTCCCGACATGGTGGTTATAGGCAACGAAGAGAAGTACAATTTGGTGAGGGAAGCCTTGAAGAAGTATCCTGTCAAGGTTTTTGCAGGAAGCAAATCGCTGGAAGAGGTGGCTGGCATGGAGAATACCGACATGGTGTTAGCTGCCATGGTAGGCTATTCCGGTTTAATTCCAACACTCAGGGCAGTGGAAAAAGGGAAACAGATCGCCTTGGCCAACAAGGAGACGCTGGTTGTAGCCGGTGAACTGATCACCCGGACCGCATTCGGGAAAGGGGCTGATATTTATCCCGTTGATTCGGAGCATTCTGCCATCTTTCAATGTCTGACAGGAGAACAGGGGAACCCGGCCGAAAAAATATACCTCACCTGTTCCGGAGGGCCTTTCAGGGGAAAAAACAGGGAACAGCTATTAAAGGTGACTCCCTCCGATGCACTTGCCCATCCCAACTGGGAGATGGGGGCTAAAATCACCATCGATTCGGCAACCCTGATGAACAAAGGATTCGAGATGATAGAAGCCCACTGGCTTTTCGGACTGGCTCCCGGTGACATTGAAGTAATCGTTCATCCCCAGTCGGTCATTCATTCCATGGTGCAGTTCTGCGACGGTTCAGTGAAAGCTCAAATGGGACCTCCCGACATGCGGTTTCCTATCCTCTATGCCCTTGGGTTCCCGGAAAGAATTCCCAATGATTTCCCCAGGCTTTGTTTCAAAAAATATCCGAACCTCACCTTTGAAGAACCCGATACTGTCAATTTCCGGAATCTTGCCCTTGCCTACGAAGCAATCAGAATGGGTGGAAATATACCCTGCGCCCTGAATGCAGCCAATGAAGTGGCCGTTGGGGCCTTCCTGGATCAAAGAATCAGCTTTATCGCCCTTTCTGACCTCATTGGAGAGGTACTCCAAAAATCGGAATACATAAAAGATCCTTCCCTCGACGACCTGATTTTTACTAACGAGGAAACCCGAATCAAAACTGAATTGTTAATAGATTCAAACCATTTTTAAAAAAGCTACCTTATCGAATATGGAATCAGTTTTAGTCAAAGCAGCACAGTTAATTCTTAGCCTCAGCATATTGGTAATTCTGCATGAATTCGGTCATTACCTGTTCGCCCGTCTGTTTAAAACGCGGGTCGAAAAGTTCTATCTCTTCTTTGATCCCTGGTTTTCGCTTTTCAAAACCAAAAAGGGTGACACGGAGTATGGCATCGGCTGGCTTCCCCTGGGAGGCTATGTGAAAATTGCAGGTATGATCGACGAATCGATGGACTTGGAGCAAATGAAGCAACCGGCTCAGCCCTGGGAATTCCGCTCCAAACCGGCATGGCAGCGTTTACTGATCATGGTGGGTGGGGTATTGATGAATTTTCTGTTTGCCTTTATCATCTACATCGGGGTACTCTTTGCCTGGGGAGAGGAATATTTGCCGACCTCTGAGGTGAAATACGGAATTGTGGTGGATGAGACCGGAGAGAAACTGGGTTTTCGCAACGGGGACAAAATTCTCTCCGTCGACAACCAACCGGTAGAAAATTTCGCCAAAATCGTTCCCACCATTGTACTGGACAAAGCCACATCGGTTCAGGTAATCCGCGACAGCCAAACCGTCGACATTCCCATCACCAACGAATCGCTTGCCTTGTTACTGAAGAGCAAAGGGGTTTTTGGTATTCGTTATCCCTTCCATTTTGTAATTGACGGTTTTGCCAAGGAGTCGCCGGGAAAAACCGCGGGATTGCAAAAAGGGGATGAGATCCTTACCGTGAACGGGATGAGTTTTACCTATCACGATGAATTCCAAAAGTATCTTGCCGAGAACAAGGATAGGGAGATCAAAGTGGGGGTGTTACGCGACCAACAGAATATGGAATTCCCGGTCAAATTAGGGGCCGACGGGATGATCGGGATCTCCAACTCGGTATCGTTTCAGGATATTTTTAAAGTCAAAACCCTGAAGTACGGACTCTTTGAATCGATTCCAGCCGGTATTGCCCGTGGTGTGGAAACTTCGGCCAACTATCTGAAGCAGTTCAAGCTTTTCCTGCTTCCTGAGACCAAAGCCTACGAATCGCTGGGAGGTTTTATCACCATCGGGAACATCTTTCCGGGTAAATGGGACTGGTATTCTTTCTGGAATATGACTGCATTTATTTCAATCATTCTGGCCATTATGAACTTGCTGCCCATTCCGGGTCTGGACGGGGGTCATGTGATGTTTGTTCTGTACGAGATGGTGACAAGGCGTAAACCGAGTGACAAATTTTTGGAGTATGCCCAGATGACCGGTTTGGTTCTCCTGCTGATCCTGGTTTTCTACGCCAATGCCAACGATATAATAAAACTTTTCCGATAGAACCCTGATATCGTTAAAAACGCTATTTTTGTACTAAATAAAAATTTTGCATCATGAATTTATTCGTTATTGCCGGTGTGGTTGGTCCCTGGCAGATTGTGCTGATTGTTGCGCTTGCATTGTTGCTTTTTGGTGGCAAAAAGATACCTGAATTAATGAAAGGATTAGGTCAGGGAATGAAAGAATTCAAAAAAGCAACCAAGGAAGATTCGCCGGAGGAGACCAAAGATCAGGAAAAATAGGCATTGCTTTTCAGCTTTGCCGTAACCCCGCTTTTTGTGACCACGTAGAAAGCGGGGTTTATTGTATTCTGACAAAGGAAGAGGACCAGCTCTCCTGTGCAGTGATAACTCTGACCAGATAAATGCCCGGTCTGAAATGGGCTACGTTGATTTCCAGAACTTCATCCCTGCTGACTTTTCTGAAGATTTCCGTTCCAATCAGATCAGTGAGGATTACTGTTTGTTGTTGACGGGGTGCGCCGGGGAGCCTTACTTTCACATAATGTGATGCAGGATTGGGCCAGAGTTCCAACCGTGCCTCCGGCTTCTCAGAAATGAAAGCGGCATTGGCCAGGTCCCAGATCAATTTGACATACCTTGGCTCATCAATAAATGGATTCCGGTTTTGCTGCCGGGCAAACACAGCATTGTTGCGGTCGGTCTCTTTCACGCTCACCGGATCCTGATCGTGCCATCGCAGAAGCATTTGAAGAGCCCATCGTTTCAGTTGCGATCCTGCTACCATATCACTGCCTGGCCACGAACTGCTCTCTCCCAAATAACGCGTGGCCATATAAAAGAAAGTCCGGGCAAGATCTCCCTTATACTCATCGATCGGCTCAAAAATTTCACCATTGTACCCCGGCACAGAAGAGGGACCCGTCATACTGCCGTTTAACGAACTCCACCCGGGTGTCTTCGTCTCTCCATAGGGTAGATTTCCCCGTTTGTTGTTAACCCATCCATCGGTGGGATAAATATGAAAAAGATCGGTGTACATGGGTTCGCCATCTCCGAACCAGCTTTTGGGAAAGGAGTGTTCCCTGTTGTAACAATCTCCTTCCCGGGCATAATTTCCGCACTGATTGGTAGAAATCAGGTACACATAGGGAGGCGTTTTCCCCGGAGTGTCGGAATAGATATCCCAGACTGTCCCGTCCTTACGAACATCGGTAGTTTTGAAACAATCCCATAGGTCGGCATAGGAGAGTACTTTGTGTTCGTCGATGATGTTATGCAATGCCTGCTGAAGGGCCAGTCCGGTCAGCCCCTCTGCATCCCGGTAATAACCGGCAGGAGGCTGCGCAACAAGCAACCACCCCGGTAATCCTACGATTACCCAAAGAGAAAGGAGAATTTTTTTCATCTGGACGTCGGTAGCTTTAAATAAACAAAGGGTGGTTCCCCGGACTATTTTTCAGCCACCACCACATTATCGACCTCCCAGGTCGTGGTTTTGTCGGATGCGCTTCCCGAAGGATCGGCACCCCGGTACACCCAGGCAATCCACACTTTCTTGCCCTTATAGGGAGAGAGATCCACCTGGCCCGATGAAACAAACTGGCTGTACCCCGAAGGATTGGATTCAGGACGGGTGAAAGTAAGAGGGGTCCAGGCCACACTCCAGGGTGAGGCTAAACCGTCGTAACTGTCAGACACATAGAGTTCCAGTAGAGCACCGTTGTCATATCCGTCAGCGCTGTCGAAACGGAGGTAAGGTTTCACCGCCAGGGTAAGGTCCACCTGGGGTGCAATCATCCAGGTGACCACTTCGGCCTGCCCTGAATTATAGGCGGTGGCCTGCACCCATTTGCGGTTGCCTACTTCGTTGCCGTACCAGCTTTTGCCCCCGGCCTGGCTGAAGGTTTTCCATCCCTGCAAGGCTGAAACATCCCCATAACGGGCAAGAGTGGTAAAGTCTTCCTGCAGGTAAATGACCCCGGCCAGACCGCAACGGTCGCCCGTCATCTCCATCTCGTTATAATCCCTGAGGAGGAGCTGGGCCTTGTTGAAATGGGAAACGACTCCCCTGATGGCGCCATTGCCTGTGGGAAGCTGCTCGTTTGCAAAAGTGGCCCCGGAACGGGTGTACACATCGAGTTCATTCCGGCAATCGGTAAGGATCTTAGTTCCTGAAAAGGTCCCCGGATCCCTGAACTGCACATTTTCAATCATCACATATTCAGCCTGGTGTTTCCCC
>CAZLDP010000014.1:0-17274 GCA_964558145.1 uncultured Prolixibacteraceae bacterium
GGTTGATTATCCCCTCGCTTACGCGGAAACCAAACAGGATATAGACCGGTTTAAATTCCCCGATCCTTTTGCTCCTGGCAGGTACCGTGATGCCGAAGCCCTCATCCGGAAATACCACGACGACTACCTGGTCATCGGCGATATCGAGGTGACGGTTTTTTCGCTGGGACATCAACTGGTGGGAATGGAAAAACTGCTGGTCGATATGATGATGGAATCGGAGTATGTGATTCCGCTTTTCGAAGCCTGCGCCGAATTTCAGACCCAGATAGGGCTTCAATTGATCGAAAGGGGTGTCGATGCAATCTGGTACGGCGATGATTTCGGAACACAGACCAGCCTGCTCCTGCCACCTGAAACTTTCAGGGAACAACTGAAACCGATTTACAAACGGATGAACGACCGTTTCAAGGCAGCCAAACCCGACATCATCCCGATTCTCCACTGCGATGGGGCCGTTAGTGAACTCCTTGACGACATCCACGATATGGGATTTGTGGTTTTCAATCCTGTGCAGCCGGGAGTTCCCGGACATTCGCCTGAAGAGATGAAGCGCAATTTCGGTGAGAAATTCGCCTTCTGGGGGGCCATTGACCAGCAGGATCTGCTTCCAAACGGCAGCGATGAAGCACTTGAAAGGGATATCATCGAAAAGATCACCATCCTTGGAAAAAACGGAGGGTACATGATCTCCCCCGCCCACATCATTCAAAACGATGTTTCGCCCCAAAGGGTGAAGAAATTTATCGAACTCTGTCAGAAACACAGCAGGATCTATTGATAAGTTAACCGCTAAAACGGAATCTGATGAACCGACGCACCATTATGTTTTTCCTGATGGCAGCCCTGTGGCCTTCAGTCAGGCAGTCCCCGGCCTGCACCAATCTGATTGTCACACGGGGTGCCAGTCACGACGGATCGGTGATGATCACTTATGCCGCGGATTCCCATACCCGTTACGGGGCTATTGCGTTTTATCCGGCTGCAGATCATGCCCCGGGCACGGCCTGCGAAGTCTACCATTATGAAAACGGCCGGCTGATGGGTACCATCCCCGAAGTACCCCACACCTATTCGGTCATTCAGTTCATGAATGAACATCAGGTAGCCATCGGGGAGACGACATTCGGAGGGCTCGATTCCTTGCAGTCTCAACCCGGGGCAATCCTCGACTATGGTTCGCTCATGAAGATCGGACTTCAGCGTGCCCGGTCAGCCCGTGAACTGATCAGGGTGATCACAGAACTGATTGCCCAATATGGATATGCTTCCTCGGGTGAATCGCTTTCCATCTCCGACAGAAACGAAGCCTGGATTATGGAAATCATCGGAAAGGGGAAATATGAAAAAGGGGCCGTGTGGGTAGCCCTGCTTGTACCCGACGGGATGGTCAGCGGCCATGCCAACCAGGCTCGCATCACCACTTTTCCCCTTCAGAAGAGCAACAACTTTGACGATCCCCGGCAAACCGTGTACCATGCTCCCGATGTGATCTCTTTTGCCAGGAAACACGGTTTTTACAAAGGGATGGATGCAGATTTCAGCTTTTCGGATGTGTACAACCCGGTAAATTTCGGCGGCGCCCGTTACTGTGATGCGCGGATATGGTCGTTTTTCCGAAAAATCAGCCGGGCTGTGCGCGACAATGGCGACTATACACGGTATGTTATGGGGAAATTCGACCGTAAATCCGTAATGACCGGACAGATTCCCAATCCTAACGGATTTGTGTCCAACCGGCTGCCGCTCTGGATAAAACCCGATTCCCCGGTGACCCTTTCACAGGTGATGGCAGGCATGCGTGATCATTTCGAAGATACCCCCCTCGATATGCGGAACGATCCCGGCGCCGGACCATTTGCCCTCCCCTATCGATGGCGGCCTATGGAATTCACCGTCGACAGCGTGAAATACCTTAATGAAAGGGCAATAGCCACTCAACAAACAGGTTACAGCTTTGTGGCACAGTCGCGAAACTGGCTTCCCGATCCCATCGGAGGGATCTTCTGGTTTGGCGTCGACGATGCCGACGGATGTGTATACGCACCTATGTACTGCGGTATCCGCAATATCCCTGAAAGTTATGCCTGGGGCAATGGCTCCATGATCAGTTGGTCGGAAACCTCCGCATTCTGGAATTTCAGCCAGGTGAACAACTGGGCCTATACGCGCTATAACATGATCCATCCCGAAATTGAAGAATACCAGGCAGAATATGAAAACCGCCTGATATCTGAAACCGCCGTGGTGGACAAACAGGCGGAACTCCTTTTCGGGAAAGACACCACAGCCTCCTTAGACTACATTACAGCTTATTCGAGTTTCACCGGAAATAAACTGGTGACCGACTGGAAAAAGTTCTATCAATACCTTTTCATGAAATATACCGACGGAAACCTGAAAATTTCGGAAGGTCACAAACTGAAGGACAACGGCAACGGAAAAAACATCCCTGCACGCCCCCAACATCCGGGATACGGAAAGGAGTGGGAGAAAATCATGATCATGGGAACCGGCGACAGGCTTGTGGTACCTTCCGGACATTAAAAGGGGTTTTGGGGATTCGGAATTAAAACCAGGATCGGAAGATGACTGCGAAACTGACACAATGGACAGGTATAGTGATGATAGTTGCCTGCCTGACGGGGTGTAGAGCCCCATCCCGGTTGCACCTTGAGAAAATGATCATCAGGGATGTCCGTCAACAGACCGTTGAAAAGGCCGATTCATTTCTGAAACTCCGGCCTGTTACGGTGACGGATTTCCGGTGTGAGCGAAGCGCCGGCGGACCTCATGATTTTTATTCTGAAGGGGACTACTGGTGGCCTGACCCCGAAAATCCTGACGGGCCTTATATCCAGCGGGATGGCCAAAGCAATCCCGGTAATTTTTCGGATCACCGGCATGCCATGATACGGCTGAACGAAATAACGGCTACGCTCACTTCAGCTTGGCTGCTTACCGGTGATCCCCGTTACGCTGCCGGAGTTTCAGATCATCTGTATGCCTGGTTTGTAAACCCGCAGACCCTGATGAAACCCCATATGTTGTATGCCCAGGCTATCAAGGGAAGATTCACAGGGAGAAGCATCGGCCTGATTGATGCGTACCATCTGGTTGAAGTGGCTCATTCGGTAAAGCGGTTATCGGAAAAAGGTGCGGTTCCTGCAGAAATTTTGACTCCGGTCATCAAGTGGTTCAGCGACTTTCTGGAATGGATGACCACCCATGAATATGGGATCAAGGAGATGAACGCGGAAAACAATCATGGAACCTGCTGGGTGGTCACTGCGGCAGCCTTTGCAGCTCTTACCGGAAATCATGCCGTCACCGGAATGTGCACCGACCGGTTTAAAAACATCCTTCTGCCCTCGCAGATGGCTGACAATGGAAGCTTTCCCCGCGAAATCCAACGGACCAAGCCTTACGGTTATTCCCTTTTCAACATGGATGCATTTGCCAATGCCGCTACCCTTCTTTCGTCTCCCGGGAACGACCTTTGGCGCTACTCCAACGCTGAAGGAAAGTCACTTTCCAAAGGCATGGAATTTATCTATCGCTACATCACCAACAAAAAGGAATGGCCGTATGCCAAAGATATCTACATCTGGGAAGAATGGCCCGTACGACATTCTTCACTTCTTTTTGCAGCCCTTGCCTTCCGAAATAAAGCGTATATTAAAACCTACCTCAGCCTGCCTTCAAGCCCGGTACACCCTGAGGTAATCCGGAATCTGCCTGTCAGTCATCCCATAATCTGGTTAAATTTCCGTAAAAAAGGAAAACAGTAAGATAATCGTTATATTTGATCAACTATATCGGAACTGACTATGAAAAAACAAAACAGCCCGGCTGGAATGCCTGAATCCAAACGTTTGCAATCGCTGGACGCACTTCGCGGCTTCGACATGTTCTGGATTGTCGGGGGAGCCTCCCTGGTGATTGCCTTGGCCGAAATTACCAATGTCCAGTGGCTTGACACTGCAGCCCTTCACATGACCCATGTGACCTGGAGCGGTTTTCACTTCTACGACATGATCTTTCCCCTGTTCATGTTTATTTCCGGAGTGGCTATTCCTTTTTCCCAAATGGCTAAAAAGGATCTGCCGCCCCGGTCCATTGTCCTCACGGGCTTCAAACGGATGGTGATCCTGATTGTGCTGGGCATTCTATATAACGGAGTGTTCCGTGACGGTTTTGGAAATCCCCGATATGCCAGTGTGTTAGGACAAATCGGTATCGCCTGGTTTTTTGCATCCGTCATTGTTTTGTACTCCAAATCATTTCGTACCCGGCTGTACTGGCTGGCAGCCATTCTGGTTTTTATTGCCATTTTGCAGCTTTTTGTGCCCGTACCGGGTGTCGGAGCCGGCGTTTTGACTCCCGAAGGATGTATCAACGGCTGGATCGACCGGAATTTCCTACCCGGAAGAGTGGCCTACAATGCCGAAGGGAAAATGATTCCGGGCGACGGCGTTTTTGATGCCCTGGGTATTCTCTGTATCGTCTCAGCCATCGGCATTACCCTGATGGGAACGGTAGCCGGATATATCCTTCAGCAGAAAAATCTTTCAGAATACCGGAAAGTATCACTTATGGCGATCACAGGCTTTATCCTGATCATCGCTGCCCTCATCCTCGCTCCTGTTTACCCGATTATTAAAGTGATCTGGACCACCACCTATAACCTGCTGACCGGTGGAATAAGCTTTCTGCTGATAGCCCTGTTTTATCTGATCATCGATGTGTGGAAATTCCGCAGGTGGTCCTTTTTTTTCCGGGTAATCGGCATGAATTCAATCTTCATCTATCTCTTTTACCGGATTATTCCGATGGAAGCTGTTTCACTGACTTTTTTCGGGTGGCTGGTAAACCTGACGGGAGAAGCGGGGAAAATAATCACTCTTACCGGGATTATTTTTCTGGAATGGCTTCTTCTCTATTACATGTTCCGGAAAAAGATCTTCCTCAAGGTTTAGCCATTTAGCAAGGAGAGGAGCAAATGAAGGGTTGTATTCACTAACCCCGCTCCGGTTTTTACCGTAAAAAGGCATATGAAAAATCATACAAACAGTCAGGATCCGATTCAGCCAAAGAACCGGCCGGCAGCGGTTGCAGGCAGGTTTTATCCGGGTAGCCCGGAGAGGCTGAAAAAAGAGGTAGAGAAATTGTTCGCGAAAGCCCAATCACCTTTTTTCCCGGGTGAATCGCCCTGGGCTCTCATCGCACCCCATGCCGGATACGTGTTCAGCGGGAGAGTCGCTGCGTCGGCCTATAACCAGATTGACGGCTCCGCTGGTTTCAAACGGGTTTTTGTTATCGCCTCAAGCCACCAGATGCAATTCCCCGGGGCTTCTCTTTGGACGACCGGCGATTATGAAACCCCCCTGGGTTCTGTCACCGTCGACCAGGAAACCTGCCGAGCACTCAGGGAAAGTAGTCCCCTCTTTCAGTACCGCGTAGAAGCCCATCTTAATGAACACAGCCTTGAAGTGCAGCTTCCTTTCCTCCAGGTGAAATTGGGGAACGGCTTCCGGCTGGTGCCCATTATCGTGGGAACTGGTCATGCAGATGATTGCTCCCTCCTGGCTAATGTACTCCGGCCATATTTTCTCCCGGAGAATCTCTTTGTGGTCAGTTCCGACCTGTCGCACTACCCCTGTTACGACGATGCAGTCACCACCGATAAGATAACCACGGAGGCCATTCTCTCCAACTCGCCCGATCATTTGCTTCTTGCCCTGAAGAACAACCGGGCAAAAGAAATTGCCGGACTGGCTACATCGCTGTGCGGATGGACGAGCGTACTCACGTTACTCTATCTGACCCGGGAATATCCATTCCAAACCAGATGGATCGATTATCAAAATTCAGGCGACGAACCCCATTACGGCGACCATGAGAGGGTGGTCGGTTACAGTTCCGTCGCTTTTTTCCCGAATCCTGAAAGCAGTTTATCCCTCTCCAGGTATGAAAAAAAAGTACTGTTCGACATGGCAGAGTGCGCGATAAGGGAGACTGTTTGTACCGGAAAGCCATTCCCGCAAAGGAAAGAGCCGCCGGCAGGGAATCTGGATATCCGGACCGGAGCATTTGTGAGTATTTATATCGACGGGAAACTGAGGGGATGTATCGGCAGTTTTTCTGCTGAAGAACCGTTGTGGCAGCTAATTCCGCGTTTAGCCGTATCCGCAGCTTCCGACAACCGTTTTGACCGGCCGGAGCCGGAAGAGTTGGATGGGCTCTCCATCGAAATATCGTTACTCACTCCGCTCCGGCGAATCCATTCAGCCGGCGAGATCATCCCCGGGAAACATGGGATATATCTTAAGAAGGGATGGGCATCAGGTACTTTCCTGCCTCAGGTGGCTGCAAAATACGGATGGGACAGGGAGGAACTCCTGGGCCGGTGCTCCCGCGACAAAGCAGGTCTGGGATGGGACGGATGGAAAACCGCAGAATTGTATGTGTATGAAGCGGTCATATTTAGAAACACTCCGGAAGGAGAAAACCCATCCTCCTGTAATAAATACAATCAGTGACAGACAAAAACAAAATCAGATAAAATATGAAGAAAGTTGCAGTAGTCGGTTTCGGATTTATGGGAAAAACCCATGCCCTTCACATTCTCAATAATCCCAACCTGGAATTGGTGGCCATCGTGGATAAAAATCCGGATGCCGTGGCAAAGGGACTGGGCCCTATGGAAGGTAACCTGTCGACGGGTTTTACTGATCCCGGGGCACTGAAGAAAATCAGAACCTATACGACAATGGAGGAATGTATCAAGAAAGAGCATCCCGATGCGCTCCATGTATGTGTACACACCAATTTGCATTATGTTATGGTGAAGGAAGCGCTCAGCCAGGGTCTGCACGTACTAGTCGAGAAACCTTTCTGTATTGACCCCGCAGAAGGTGAAGAGTTGATCGGCCTGGCTGAAAGCAAGGGAGCTCTTCTAATGGTAGCCCATGTGGTCCGGTTTATGCCGCCCTACAAAATGTTGAAAGAATGGGTTGACGAAGGGAAATATGGTAAGCTGAAATTTTTATCCCTTTCGCGTTTTTCGGGGATTCCGGAATGGGGCGAATGGAAAGATAAACAGAAGACTTATGGGTCGTCGGGAGGAGCCCTCTTTGATCTGGTTGTCCACGATATCGATTATGCGATGGATGTGGCGGGAGAACCGCATCATATTTCGGGAGATTATCTTCCCGGCAAGCTGAGTGCGCACGATTACCTGAATGCCCTCTGGCGCTACGACGACAGGGACCTGGTAGTCCGAATCGAAGGGGGGAATATTTTCCATGCTCCTTTTCCTTTCCAGGCAGGATTCAAAGCATTGTTTGAGCAGGCAAGCCTCAGTTATAGTACTTTAAATCCCAACAGGATAGTGGTAGCCCACGATCACCATACTGAAGAGG
The DNA here is from genome assembly GCA_964558145.1 of uncultured Prolixibacteraceae bacterium. Taxonomy (GTDB): domain Bacteria; phylum Bacteroidota; class Bacteroidia; order Bacteroidales; family Prolixibacteraceae; genus UBA1413. Next base: position 7,425 of record CAZLDP010000014.1, read on the forward strand.
TGATAACCGGCAGTCTGGATGCAGGATATCATGATGAGATCGACTATTTCGCCACCTGTATGGAGGAGAACCGTAAACCAACTGCCTGTATGCCAGAATCTTCACTGGCTACCATCAGGCTTTGTCATGCCCATCTGAAAAGGTGCACTCCTGCCGGTTAATCATTCGCAGAGGTGGCCGGCTGACGGCAAACCCCTGTCTTACCGACAGGGATGCCCCTTTTTATTCCCGGAATTCACCGGCAAAGGCAATCATCCTGTGTGCCACTTCTTCGAGGGTTTCGTTCTTTTTGGCAAAACAAAACCTCAGATAAGATGTGTTTTTCTGCTTGTGCATGAAAAGGGAGAGCGGTGCGGCAGCCACTCCTCTTTCGCGGAGCAACCTCATCGCAAAACTGACATCAGGTTCATCCGACAGGTTGTGGAAGTCGACCAGTTGAAAGTAGGTTCCCTGGCTGGGTTGGAGAAGGAAGGGCGAACCTTTCAGCAGACGGTTGAAGTAGTTCCGCTTGCCCTGATAAAACTCAGTGATTTCATCTTTTGAATATTCCGACTCCATATAGTCGGCCAGAGCATGTTGTAAAGGGGAAGGCACATAGGAGACCTGGTATTCGTGTACCTTACGGAATTCATCCATCATGGGCGCTGGCGCCAGGCACCAAGCAACTCCCCATCCGTTGACGTGAAAGAGAGGTCCCGGCGACGAAATGATGAAACTGCGCGAAGCCAGGTTTTCAAACTGCCCGGCACTTTGGTGTTTGTCCTGGTCAAAAACAAGGTACTCAAAATTCTCATCACTAATGAAATAAATCCCTGTTCCGAAGGTTAATCGCTGCAACTGAAGCATATCTTCCTCCGAAAGCACAGTGCCGGTCGGATTGTGCGGAGTATTCAGGATAATCAACCGGGTTTTGGAGGTGATCATTTTCCGTAAATCCTCCCAAACCGTTCTGAACCCGGGTTCTTTCATCGGCACATGGACGGGCGTGCCCCCGTTGAGTCGCACTGCGGGGCTGTAAGTGGTATAGGAAGGTTCAAAAATGATGACTTCATCTCCTTCATTCACCACCGTGGTAATGGCCGCAGATATGGCTTGAACCGTACCGGCACAGATGGTTACTTCATTGGCGGGAGAATATAATTTCCCGTATTGTCTAAAATATTGCTCCGAAACCCTTTCCCTGAGGGAGAGAATCCCTTCAACCGGTGCATAATTATTAAAGTGGCCTTGTATATAAGAACTTGCCAGTTCGGCAAGGCGGGAGGGGCAATTGAACTCAGTAATTCCCATTGACATATCAATGCCATTCATCTGCAATGCCAGATTCCGCATATCACTGAGCATATTTCCCGGAGTTTCCGGTAATTTCGTTTGCATAGATTGTGTCTGATGATCAATATAATCGTCCCTTAAAAAGAGGTAGATGCTTCACTCAACAAATGTAACTATTATTCCTTTCATCCCACCTTAAAAACCTCTTTTAATACAGGCCACGATTTCAGGTTTCCCAGGTTGTCGAAATGAAGATGCAGATATTCCACTATCTTGTCTAACAATAAGTTGCGTTGGGTACTGCTCACCCGGATTGTATGAAGTTGATTGATACTCAACGATAAAATCATTTTCAGAAATTCGGTGGTCTCCGGATTCATACTGGCAGGATGAAGGGGTTCACGCGCCACGGTCACTCCCTTTCTCATATCAAACCATCCCTCTGAACCGATTTCGACTCCCGGATAAATTCCCAAATACTCAGTCAAACGAACTAAAAACCAGATGTGAAACAGGGATACGCCCTCTTCCATCAGGTCAAAAAAGAGCAAAGAGTGTTCGATAAACTGATAAAGACCAGGGTTTGACTCTTCCTCCTGCAGAATCCTGAAGAGAATTTCGGTCAGAAAAAGCAACTGGGTTGATTTCCGGATGTCGAACGGTATCGACACATAGGGATTGACCAATCTGCATTCCTTAATCCGCTGGATTTCACGGCTTTTTTTCAGGTACACATCGGCTTCCAGAATAAAGAGGGGTTGCATGATCGCTGTTTTGTTCCCTTTCCTGGTTCCCCGTGCGGCATTTAGGATGTAAGACTGGCGCCCATATTCTAAAGTGTAAAGTGTGACAATCAGGCTATGGTCACCATATTTGACGGTTTGGAGAATTACTCCCCTTGTTTTACCCAGCATGACGAAAAAACGACATTATTAGAAAGTGGCATTTGTTCGGGTTACCTGATAAACAGCAGTTTAGTCACGTGGGTGTTATTCCCTTTGGCATCGGCACAGAAAATCAGGTACACTCCGGTTGCAACCCTATTGCCGTTCAGGTTTTTTCCATCCCACTGCAGTTGGCTTCCAAGGGATGTACCTTTAAAAACAAGGTTTCCGGCAATGTCAGTGATACGTACGTCGGTATCCTTCATCAGCCCGGTGATGGTTATATTCCCGGTAAAGGTTTCCCTTACCGGATTCGGGTAGGCATAGACGCCCGAGAAATCAATGTTTCCACGGGGAGCATCCCCCATGTAGGAGATCAGCCCCTTGTCTGTTCCGATGTATAACTCGCCGCTTTTGCGGTTCATGGCCAGGCTTGTGATGTTATCCGACAGCAGAGGAGTGTTGGCAGTAGTAAAATGGAGGATTTCCCGGTCGCCTGTTTCAGAAACCAGATAAATCCCCGAATTCCGGGTTCCCAGCCATTTCCGGTTGGCCCCGTCGACCACGATAGATGTAACCGTTTCTGTTTCGAGGAGGGGGTGATAGAAGCCGTCGCTGAGGTCAAGACTGGGCTGGTAGGCATATAAAACCGATTCACTCCATATTCTTTGGGGATTGGCGAATACAGCAACTCCCCTTGAGGTTCCCACCCAGATTTCACCGTCGAGATCTTCTGCAATGGCATATACATCATTCATGCGGTTAAAGATTTCCTGCTCTCCATTGTTAAAATAGGAGGTTACCGGAAGATGCTTTTTCTGCGTACCATCCTTGTTGACTACATAAAGATCCCTGCCGCGTGGAATGATGATCCATTTATCGCTGTTCCCGGTAACGATCAACTGGCCGATGGTAAACTGGAAACCGGAGACTTCCGGAAGAGAGTAACTCTTCCATTCACCGGCACTGTTTAGGCTGTGTAAACCGTTTGTTGACTGGGAATTGGTGATCCATAATGTATTATTTTCATCAAAGGCCAAACCCCCGATACGGGTATAAGGATCCAGCGGTTGATCAGGAAGGGCGGTCTGCAGGGGACTGTTCAGGTTATTGTACCGGTTGACCAGTTGGTCATTCCTGAATTCCAGCACCCCCCCACCCCAGCTTGCGGCAAAAAAATGGGAAGGGTTACCCGGATCGACAGCCACATCTACCATATCCCAAAAACCCGTTAATTGCGGGATCTCCCTCTTGGTAAAATAACTCCATACCCCCTCTTTCATTCGCTGAAAGGAGGGTTCCTTGAACTGGTTGTTCCACGGGTCGGTTCTGCCACCTGAAGTAATCCACAACTCATCCTGAAAAACAGTCATGGAGAAGACAGCATTGTTGACGGGACCGGGGGGAGTATGTGATTCAAATGTCTGACCGGAATAGCGGATCAGCCCACTCGTATAATCGGCAATCCAAAGGGAACCCCTCTGACCTGCCACCGCTGCCCGCGGATTAATCGGGGAAACCTGTTGGTTCCGGATCGTATAACCGTTGATTTTCCCCAGCCTGGTCAAAGAATCGTCAAAGAGGAAAACCTCCTCGCGGGCCACCGCTGTTAAAAAGCCCGGGGTATACCGCAAATCGTTGAAATATCCCACCTCCTGAAGGATCCTCATCCAACTCCCGTTGCTGTACAGATAAGCTTCATCGCCGCTGTACTGATCACGGGTGTAGACAGCTATCAGTTTACCGTTGACAATGGCAAGCTGACTGAATTTTTCATGTGCATGCGGAATAGTTTCCATCCGGGTCCAGTTCCGGTAATCGAGCAGGTTGGGATGATTGACCGGGGCTGCCAGAATACCTTGTTCAGTGGCGGCATACAGTGTGGATCCATCTGTCTCCGTATCGAACACCGTCACCTGCGAACCATTGTCCCCGATGATATAGGTCCCTTTGATCTCTTCTCTGGCCAGATTGACCGACACAATTCCAAATCCACACGACAGAAATGCTTCATTACCATGTAAAAGCACGTTGTAAATTGTTTTATCGCCGGGTACCAGTTTCCGTTTGATATCCCCCAAATTAACCACCCTGTTTTCATAAACCAGGTCGATATTGCTGTTCTTATAGACCACAAGCAATAATTTCAGCTCCTCCGACCAGGCGATGGTTTGTATACCTACATCGCTCAAACCGTCGGCAGAGGTGATTTTGTTGACACTGTATCCCTCCAGGTCGACATAAAAAAGACCTCCCTCGGTCACACAGAAAATTTTGTCACCTGCATCGGCCACCTTCACCGCATTAGCATGCGAGAGATAATCCTGCCATGTTCCCGGACGGTTCTGTGCCGACAGGAAGACCGGCAGCCAGACCCCTATCCAAAGTATCAGTTTTTGTTTCATACGTTATGCTTTCATAACAGCCTTGAAGCCGGGATTTCCAAGAAGATAGCTGACCATTTGATGGAAGGCCCGCCCCCGATGGCTGATTTTATTTTTTTCTTCCAGATCCATTTCAGCAAAAGTCAGATCACTCCCCTCGGGCCTGAAAACCGGATCGTATCCAAATCCTTGATGCCCCCTTCTTTCCCGGAGTATCCCGCCACGGACAATTCCTTCAAACTGCATTTCTTGCTGATCGATTACCAGGGAAATCACAGTTCTGAAACGGGCATTCCGGTTATTTATTTCCGACATGACATCCAAAAGTTTAGTTATATTGTCGTCAAAGTTTTTTCCGGCTCCCGCATATCGTGCCGACAAGACTCCCGGTTCCCCATCCAGCGCCTCCACTTCAAGTCCTGTGTCATCAGCAAAAGAATTGAACCCGTATCGCTGATAGATAAACCAGGCCTTTTGCGAAGCATTTCCCTCAAGGGTGGAACAATCTTCAGGAATCTCACCGGTAAATCCGATGTCGGCAAGGCTGAGAATCTGGAAGCTGTTGTGTAGCAAACTTTGTATTTCTTTGATTTTGTGCAGATTATTAGTAGCAAATACGAGTTTCATAGGGTATATACAGCATCGTTCAGATATATTTCAACCAGGCAAAGAGCGCCCGGTTTTTGCAATAATCCGGATTTCCGGCATGAAAATAGGCTTCCCGTTCAAAGGAAAGGTTCAGATAGGCTTTGTGACGCGACCGGTAAACCAGGAGCCTGAACAGATATTCCAAAAAATACCAGACAAAGAAAAAGAACCACCCCATTTCAATCTGTTGCCGTGCATGGATCCGTTCATGGTTGAGGGCGGTAGTCATCTCCCGGATGGGAATTTCTTGGGTCACAAATAAAAAAGGAAGAATGCACATGGCAATATATCCTTTACCAAGTAAAAAGGATGAAAAACGGTTCTGAACAATAATCATTACTCCTGGTTGCAAGAACAACGTTCCACACACTCGATGACTTGACTGATAAGGTTGTTCTTCAGGAAGTACCAGGTATTCTTTCCATCCCTGCGTGAACAAAGCACCCCCTTACCCTTCAATATTCCCAGATGATGGGAAGCGGCAGCCTGCTCCATCCCCAGTAATTCATGAATTTCGGTGACCGTCATTTCTTTTCCGCCTTCCAGCAGGTTAAGGATGGCAATTCTCATGGGATGAGCCAACGATTTAAGCATTCCTGCAGCGATTTCAAGCTTTTCGATATTCAGTTTGTTTATTTCAGCCATGATCCCGTTTAAATAAATACAAATATATAAATATTATATGTTTTCGTGCTGCGCTAAGGTTCAGCACTCCTGCATGGCCCTACATCCCTGCAAAAAAGGTTTCGACAGGAGCAACCTGATTATTTTCCGGGATCATCCGGAAACATTTTCTTAAGTGTGAAGAATCCCAGGAAACCCGATACGATGGATGGATCCCAGGAAGATACCCCCTTTGGCCTGATTGAACAATGCAGGCAAGCTGCTTACTTTGTGGACTAATCAGGTTACGCGTACCTAAGTTGAAAATTGAACCTGATTTATAGAAAACCTTCTTTTGTGCAAAATAATTGCTTTACAGCCGTTTTTTGCTAAATTGGCTCCAAAATTTCATTTTGAGGATTATTTTTTCATATCGGCCCGGTTCAGGAATTACCCACGGGGAAAGTAAGTCACCAAATACCGGCAAAGTGAAATTGAAAACCAATCAGAATGAATTTGCTGGATCAGATAAAAGCTCCTATAAGCCGGGATTTGTCGGATTTTGAATCCCATTTCAGAGATACACTCAAGAGTGACGTTCCCCTGTTAGCGACCATACTCAATTTCATGTACCGGACAAAGGGAAAGCAGGTTCGTCCCATGTTTGTATTCCTGTCGGCAGCGATGCTGGGAAAAACCAACGAATTGACCCAGGTGGCAGCCTGTTCGGTTGAGCTCCTTCACACAGCCACGCTGGTCCATGACGATGTAGTGGATGAATCGTACGAACGGCGGGGTGTGTTTTCGGTAAATGCCCTTTGGCGTAATAAACTGGCCGTACTGGTTGGCGACTTCATTCTGGCCCAGGGCCTTCTCTTGCAACTGAAACATAAACAATACGGGTACCTCAACCTCATCTCCAGGGCAGTTCAGGATATGGCTGAAGGGGAAATCCTGCAGATCAAAAAGAGCCGCCTGCTCAATATCGATACAGAAACCTACCACAACATCATCCGGAAAAAGACAGCATCGCTAATCGCTACCAGCCTGGCAATAGGCGCCGCCTCCGTTACTTCCGACCCACAGATCATCGAAAAAATGTACCTCATCGGACAGGATGCCGGCATCGCCTTCCAGATCAAGGATGACATCTTCGATTACCAGGAAAAGGGAATCATAGGCAAACCCACCGGAAACGATATCAAAGAAAAGAAAATCACACTTCCTCTGCTTTACCTGTTGAACCATTCAACAAGGGGAGAACGGCTCAGAATTTTACGCCTTATTAAACGGAAAAACACAAATTCCGATGCAGTCAGGGAACTGGTTGACCTGGTAGTCGAAAAAGGCGGCGTTGAGTATGCCACGCAACAAATGAACCACTTCAGGGAAAAAGCAATCCACGCCCTGATGGAATTTCCACAGAATGAAGCCCGGACATCGCTCATTGCACTGATGAACTACATTACAGAGCGAAAGAAATAAGTGAAGGCAAAGGGCTAATATTGCACTGCGCCGTTCAAAGGTTCAACAATTGTTCAAAGGTTCAAAGGCTGCGCCGTTCAAAGGTTCAACAATTGTTCAAAGGTTCAACTTGTTAATTGCTAATTGTTCATTGCTAATTGCTCATTGCTAATCTCTCCGTCTCCAATTTCACTTTGATCACCACTTTTTTCACCGGTTCCGGCATTCGGGTCATTACCCCGGGCTGATGAAGATCATCGGGAAACAGGATGAAAAGACGGTCAGCCGCAGCTTTATAATGCTCTGCCTCTTTTACATCATAAAAAGCAATATCTTTTTCAGGGTCATAAGGGAGGATTTCCTTTCCCTGAAGAAGGGGCGCCACACCTATAAGCTCCTCCCCTTCATACACATACTGGATATCGGCATAATCGCGGTGTGCTTCAAAGAGTACCTCTTCCGACGGTTTGGTGATATAGTGGTTCACCATGAAAAAAAGATTGCTTCCATCGATTTCATATCTTCCAGGCTCGAGGTTAAAAAAGCCACAAGTCTCCAAAAGGTCAAACGCCTGTTTCCACCTTGCAGGAGCCAGGGTTCTCTGTTTTTCAAAGGCAGCGATGTTAACCACCGGCTGCTGTCCAGCCGGCCAGCCGGAAATCTCATTGTTTTGTTTTGATGTTGTATTGCTCATAAAGTAACGGGATTGAGATGAAGAATTAAAAATAGTGATTTTCCTGACCGGTAATCTCGGCCAACAAATTGTTGGCAAGCCGGCTTGCCCCGATCCTGAAAAGAGAATTGTTCAGCCACTCCTCACCGAGGATCTCTCTTACGATGGCCATATAGAGCATGGCATCCGATGCAACCGATATTCCGCCGGCAGGTTTGAAGCCCCTCCGTTCCCCGGTTTGTTCCATCCAGTAACGCAGGGCATGACACATCACGATGGCGGCCTCAGGAGTAGCCGAGACTGCTGTTTTTCCCGTGGAAGTTTTAATAAAATCAGCTCCCGCTTCAAGCGCCAAAAGTGAAGCTTTCCAAATCTCCCGTGGATCGCCGATCAGGCCACTCTCCAAAATCACCTTCACATGGGCATCTCCTGAAGCCTGCTTGACCAGCTTGATCTCTTTCCGGCACTGGTCATAGTTCCCCTCAAGAAATGCCCACAAAGGAATGACCATGTCGATCTCGTCGACACCCTGCGCTACCGCCATCGCTGCCTCTTCGGCTTTTAACTCCGCAAAAGTCATCGAGGAGGGAAAACCACCGGCCACCGCAGCCACTTTAACTCCTTCCACCGCCAGGATCTCCTTCACCAAAAAGGCCATGTTGGGATAGACACAGAGGGCGGCTACCGGGGGAATTGCAGGATAGTCCAAGGCAAAACGGTTCACTTTCTGCGTAAAAGCAGTTACATGAGAAACAGTGTCGGTAGAATTTAAAGTGGTCAGGTCAATACAGGAAAAGGCGCGTTCAGCCCATTCCCGTGAAACGGGCAGGGAACCCAGGCCCTGGTACCGGCTAACCTCTTCTGCCACTTCTTCAGGAGATAAAGGAAAAGGAGGAAAATTCATTCTTTATTTCAATTTATTGTTGTTCAGATGCCGTTCCGAATCCCTGATGCTCTTCTTTTCGAGATTTTTCAGGAAAGCCTCCGTGAGGTCCACACCCGTCTGGTTGGCCAGGCAGATCAGAACCCATAACACATCGGCCATTTCATCGGCCAAATTCCTGTTCTCGTCCGATTTTTTAAAGGACTGATCACCATACGTCCTTGCCATGATCCGGGCCAACTCTCCCACTTCTTCGGTCAGAACGGCCATATTGGTCAATTCACTGAAATAACGGACCCCATATTCCTGAATCCAGTCATTCACCATTCGCTGCGCGTCGGACAAAGTGATCGCTTCCATCTGACAAAAGTACGAGAATAATTCTGACCTTCTGATCTTGCTTACACTCCAGGTATCACTTATTCTTCTTACAGTTCTTTGTTTTTCGTGTCCAGAATAATGGTGACCGGACCATCGTTCACCAGCGACACCTCCATATGAGCACCGAAGATACCTCTTCCCACCGGCTTGCCCAACGACTTTTCCATTTCTTCCAGGAAAATTTCATACAAAGGAATGGCTGTTTCAGGCCGTGCAGCACGGATATAGGAGGGACGGTTTCCCTTTTTCACGTTGGCATGGAGTGTAAACTGGCTCACAACCGTAATCTCCCCTCCGGTGTCAGTCACCGAAAGATTCATCACCCCGGCTTCATCGTCAAAAATCCGCAACTGGACGATCTTTTTAACCAACCAAGCAATATCCTCCGCGGTGTCGGTCTCCTCTATCCCTAAAAGTATCAGCATCCCCGGCCCTGAACCGGCCACTTCTTTTCCTTCCACCAAAACCCTGGCCTCGGAAACTCTTTGAATGACAACCCTCATCTTTCTGTTTTTTGTTCAATTATAAAAAAATTAGGCTTTTTTAGAACTTATTATCTCAATTTATTGTTCATCCTTGCGGGAAAATTATAAAACAAAATAATATGAAACCCACATGTATTGCATACACAAACACGTATCTATATAATTTTCAAATA